>NZ_JBVIHP010000002.1:553532-619458 GCF_055570235.1 Streptomyces sp. NPDC031274
GTGTTGGGGTTTGTCGGGGTTTCTCCACCCCCCCCCTCGGGTTCCCCCGCCATCAGCTCCCCACACCCCCCCTGTGGACCCCCACGCCCCCCCCCCCCCCCCCCCCCCCAGGCCGTGTCGCGCCCCCGGGGCACACCTCCAGTTCGGGACATCGGCCGAGAATCGGGCATGCGCGGGACCGGGCGGGATATCCAATGCGCTGTGACTGTGCGTCAGCCAGTCGTATACGGACGGAGACCGCTGTGGACGATTCCAGCCTCAAGGCACTGCTCGAGCACCTTCCCGTGTTCTGGTGGGAAGTCGAGGAGCCGTGGCAGGTCCTTGAGCGGGGAGGCGGTGCCTTCGCCGACACGGGCACGGCGCAGCGCTTCCTGGACCGGATGCGCCAGGAACTCTCGGCACCGGGGCATCCGCCGGAGGAGGGCCGCTGGCAGGCCCGGTTCGACGGCCGTACTTTCGACGTCAGTTGGCCCCTGGACGAGGAGGGTGTCCATAGCCGTACGCGCGGCCTCGCGGTGGAGCGTACGCGCGGCCTCGCGGTGGAGGTCGATGCCCGAGCGGCGGCCCCGCGCCGGTACGCGGCCTTCGCGGAACTCGTGGACCTCGCCCCGGCCGCCGCCTTCATCCGGGACTGCGACGGACGCTACCTGTGGGCCAATCACGCCTACGCACACCTCTACGGCACCGTTCCGGAGCAAGTCGTCGGCAAGTGCATCGAGGATTTCGACGCGCCCGCCGACGCCGACCAGTTCCGCGCCCTCGACCAAGAGATCCTCACGCGGGGGACGGCGGTGCGCCACACCCTCGGCTACCGGCGCCAGGACGGCAGCGCGGGCCGGGCGGTCGGCCACCGCTTCCCCGTACGGGAGAACGCGCAGACCTGCGTCGCGGGGATCTACGTGGACGTCACCGACCATCTGCGCGCCATGGTCCAGCGCCAGGAGGCCGAGGAGAACCTGCAGGCCCTGCGCGACCACAGCGGCCTGCCCTGCGCGCTGCTCTCGGCGAACGGACGGGTGGTCGAGGCGAGCGCGGCGGCCGCCGAACTGTTCCGCCTCAGCCTGCCCGACCTGGTCGGCCGCCGCGCACACACCCTGCTCGCCCCCGAGCCCGACCTCGACCGGTTGCACCGCAGGTGGAAAGGCCTGATAGCCCGCCGTGTCAGAAGGGTCGAGACCTCCGCAGTGCTCGTCGACGCCCAGGGGTTGCAGCGCCGCGCGCAGCTCCACCTGACGACGATCGGCCATTCCGCCGCCCGTGCCCGGCACGTCTGGGCCGTCGTCACCCACCAGAGCCTCGCCCACGAGGCCCATCCGTCGCTGACCGCCGCGCAGATCCGCATCCTCTCCCTCCTGGCGGAAGGCAGCAGCAACGGCGAGATCGCCACCTCGCTGCAACTGTCCCGGCAGACGGTCGACTACCACCTCAGCCGACTGCGGCAACTCCTGGGCGCCGCGACCCGTCCAGCGCTCGTCGCCCGCGCCTATGTCCTCGGCATCCTCGCCCCCCGCGCCTGGCCCCCGCGTTCAGCGACGGCGGCTCATCCGCTCAGCACCGTCTGACGATGTCGCGCCCGCCCAGACCTTGCCCGCCCAGGCTCTGCCCGCACAGGACCGCGCGCCGGGGACCGGCCGAGCCGGGCAGGGCCGGGGCGTCCTCCTCACCGACCTCGCTGAAAAGGAACAGCGTGAGCGGCGCCCGGCCCCGGGAGCGCAGATCGGTGAAGTACCAGCTCTCGCCCTCCGGATCATCGACCCGACGGCCGCCTCGCGAGAGGGGTGAGCCCGAGGAGGGCCGCGGTTCTGGTGTAGACGGTGCCGGCGAGAGCGTCGTTCAGGGCCAGGCGCGAAGGGGTGTCCGGCCGGGACTCGCTGAAGAAGCCGCCGCTGGGGCGCGGTGCGGGCGAGGCGCCGGCGAGCCAGACAGGGGTCCGCACGCCTTCGTCCGGGGTGAGGGAGAACGGACGGAACAGCGGGGCGGTCAGCCGCATCAGACCGCCCGCGTTGCTGTTCATCGCGGTGCCCTTGACCATGCCGGGATTGGCGTTGTAGAGGCTCATGCCGTCGGGCAGGCGGTGCGCGAGTTCTCGTGCGGCCAGGAGGCCGACGAGCTTGCTCGTCGCGTAGACGTCGAGCTGGTGGTAGAAGCGCTTGCTGCACCACGTTGTTCCCGCGACATCCGGATCGGAGGCGTCCAGCTTGCCGCGCTTCTCCACGAACGAGGACATGTTGATGATCCGGGCTTCGGGCGCGAGCGCCCCTTCGGTAAGCAGGGCGTGGGTGAGCAGGAACGGGGCGTGGTGATTGAGCGCGTAGGTGCGTTCCACGCCGTCCGGCGTCTGCTCGTACCGGGGGAACGCCGCCCCCGCGTTGTTGATGAGGACGTCCACCGGGCGGCCGTCGGCGGCCAGTTCCGCTGCCAGCGCCCGTACCTGGGACCACTGTTCCAGGTCTGCGGTGTACGTCCTCGGCGGTGCCGCGTCACCGCCCGCAGGAGCGAGGACGCGCAGGCTGTCGGCGGCGGCACGGGTGCGCTTGGCGTCCCGGCCGACGAGGACGACGCTCCGGCCGGCCTCGACCAGGTGACGTGCCGTCACCAGGCCCAGGCCGGAGGATCCGCCCGTGATGACCGCCGTCGCGCTGCCGCTCATCGCTGTTCCCCTTTCGCGGTGTCCTCGACGCCGACGGCGGGCGGGGGGCCGTCGATCACTTCGCGGAGAAGCGTGTGCAGGCGCAGCCTGTTCTCGTGGTCGAGGCGGGCGAAGGGGGAGTGCTCGGTGGTGTGCCCGATGACGCGATCGCGCAGCGCGCATCCCTCGGGGGTGAGCTGGATGACTTTGGCGCGGCGGTCGACGGGGTGGGGCACACGGCGGACCAGGCCGCGCTTCTCCAGCCGGTCGATCATCGCCGTGGCGGTCGAGGCGTCGCACTGCAGGAGGTCGGCCAGGCGGCGCGCGGTCATCTCGTGCCCGCGGCTCAACCTCCACAACGCATCGGTCTGCGTGTCGGTCAGCCCCGCTTCCCGGGCCAGTTCCTTGAGCTCGGTGTGCACCTGGGTGCGGATCGCGAACAGGTAGTCGTGAAGCTCTTCGGTCAGTTGCCGATCATCCATGCTCCCAAACTACATGGATAATCCAATCATGGGAAAATCCATGTAGTTTGGGAGTGTGGGTCATCCGAGTTGGTTCTTCCGTGCCTCCGTGTTCGAGTCGGCCGTCGCCTCGCAGGTCACGTCCTTCGCCGGGAGCTTGCCGGTGAGCAGGTAGCCGTTGACCGCGCCGTCCGTGCACGCGTTGCCGTTCGGATAGACGCCATGGCCCTCGCCGCCGAGGACGGTGACCATTCTCGATCCCTTCAGGTCGGCGTGCAGGGCCTGACCGCTGGGCAGCGGGGTCTGCGGATCCCATTCGTTCTGGACGATCAGGGAGCCGACCTTGTTCTTCACCTTGGTCGCCGGTTCCACGGACTTGTCCCAGAACGCGCAGGGCTTGACGCTGGACACGAAGTCACCGAAGAGCGGGTAACGGCCCTTGTCCTCGATGGCGTCCCGGCGGTAGCTCTCGGGATCGCGGGACCATGCGGCAGAGTTGTCGCCGCACACCACGGCCCAGAGGCTCGCCATCGCGTTGTCGGACGGCGCCTCGGCGGGGTCGGCGGCAGTGCCTTGAGCCCCGCTCCCCTCGGAGCCGGCAGTGCCTTGAGCCCCGCTCCCCTCGGAGCCGACGAGCGCTGCGAGCTTCTTCGCGGAGGTCGGCTTGCCGGCCGCGGCCTTCTTCAGCTCCACGACCCCCTCGGTGGCGGCCTCAGGGGTGAACACCGCCTCACGTATACCGCTGCGGATGTCATCACCGGTGGTCGGCTGTCCGTCCACCTCGATGGGTTTCTCGTCGGCCTGCGCGACCAGGTCCCACAAGGTCCGTTCGACCTTCTTCGGGGTGTCACCGAGGTCGTACTTCTGCGAGCGCTCGGCGGCCCACTCGGTCCACCGGTCGAACGCGGGCTCGGCGCCCGTCGCCCACGATCGCATCATCCCTCGCCAGGCGTGCGTCGGATCGACCGCGCTGTCCAGTACGAAGCGGTCGGCCCGGCGCGGGAAGAGCTGGGTGTAGACGGAGCCCAGGTAGGTGCCGTACGAAGTGCCCACGTACGAGATCTTCTTCTCGCCGAGGATCACCCGGAGCAGATCCATGTCGCGCGCGGTGTTGCGCGTGGTGATGTGCCGGAGCGTGCCGCCGCTCTGCTCCTTGCACTTCTTCGCGACGCCGCGCGCCCAGGCGACGTCCTTGTCGAACGTCTCCTCCTTGTACGGCCGCAGCCAGTTCTCCTCCTCCGGCTTCAGGTCGCAGGAGACCGGGCTGCTCTCTCCCACCCCGCGAGGGTCGAAGCCGATGAGGTCGTACTTCTGCCGCGCGGACTCGGGAAGCCTGTCGCCCATGCTCATCGGCATGTAGCGCCCCGGCATTCCCGGGCCGCCGGGGTTGGAGAACAGGACACCGTGCCGCTTGTCGGGCGCGGTGCTCTTGATCCGGGATATGGCCAGGTCGATTCGCTTGCCCCCGGGGTTCCGGTAGTCCAGCGGGACTTTGATCGTGGCGCACTTGAACTCCGCCGGAGAGTCGGCGTCGCACCGCTTCCACTGCGGCTTCTGCTTCGTGTAACGGTCCAGCGCGCCCTTGGCGGCGGACGGGGTGGCGGTCGACGGGGTGGCGGCCGGAGCTGTGGCCGGAGCGGCGGTGGCCGCCGAGGCGGCGAGCGCGGGAGCCAGCGTTGCCGTGACGCTGACGGCCAACAGGGGCCCCAGGCATCGTCTACGCACGTGATCGTTCCTTTAAGTCGCGTGTAAGCCGCGTGTAAGTCGCGTGTTCGGACAGGAACGATCATTCAGGTGGCGTGCGTCGGGAACATCCGCCGCGCGGACCCAACTCCTCTCCGTCCTGGGAGGTACGGGGCGGCCGAACATGATCCTCTAGGCGTAGGCGGACGGGTTTAACGATCTACCACGTCGGTTTTACGTCAACCTCCGCCATGTATACGGCGTTTGCAGGAATGAAGCCTCCGAGGGTGGATAGCGATGCCCTCAACACCTCGACCCACGTCGCCCGGACACAACCGGGCGAACCAGTCATATCCTGAATGAGAGCGACGCAAGAGAGCTACATAAGAGAAGAATCCCCACAATTGAAGGGTTCTCCATCATCGTGCAACCGGCCCAAGAGTTCGGCGACAACCCTGTCGAAGTACGAGAAACCGGGCACTACACGGAGGAATACGTACCCAGCTTCGTCGAGAAGTGGGACTCACTCATAGATTGGGAGAAACGGGCGGAGAGTGAGGGGACGTTCTTCGTCGACCTGCTGCGCAAGCGGGGTGTACGGAGCGTCCTCGACGTCGCGACGGGCACCGGATTCCACTCGGTGCGCCTGCTCGCCTCGGGATTCGAGACCGTCAGCGCCGACGGCAGTGCCGAGATGCTGTCCATGGCCTTCGCGAACGGTATGCAGCGGGGCGGCCACATCATGCGGGTCGTCCAGGCCGACTGGCGCTGGCTCAACCGCGATGTGCACGGCGAATACGACGCCATCGTCTGCCTCGGCAACTCCTTCACGCATCTGTTCTCGGAGCGCGACCGCCGCAAGGCGCTCGCCGAGTTCTACGCGATGCTCAAGCACGACGGCATTCTGGTCCTCGACCAGCGGAACTACGACGCGATGCTGGACGACGGCTACACCAGCAAGCACAGGTACTACTACTGCGGCGAGGATGTCGCCGTAGAGCCGGAATACGTCGACGAGGGACTGTGCCGCATGCGGTACCGGTTCCCGGACGACTCCGTGTACCACCTCAACATGTTCCCGCTGCGCAAGGACTACACCAGGAAACTCATGACGGACGTAGGTTTCCAGCGGGTGGAGACGTACGGAGACTTCCAGCACACGTACCGCGGCGAGCAGCCGGACTTCTTCGTGCATGTGGCGGAGAAGGAGTACCGCACGGAGGACGAGCAGAGCGGTCCCTACACCGGCGCGGTCGGCACTGCCCGCAGCTACTACAACTCGCCCGACGCGGACACCTTCTACGCCAAGGTGTGGGGCGGCGAGGACATCCACATCGGCCTCTACGAAGACCCGGGCGAACCGATCGCCGACGCCAGCCGCCGTACGGTCCAGCGGATGGCGGGCAAGCTGCCGCTGACCTCGGAGTCGGTCGTCCTCGACCTCGGCTCGGGCTTCGGCGGCTCCGCCCGCCAGTTGGCCGGGGTGCAGGGCTGCCGGGTGATCGCGCTCAACCTGAGCGAGGTCGAGAACCAGCGCCACAAGGAGCTGAACGCGGGCCGCGGCCTGACCGACCGCATCGACGTCGTGGACGGCTCCTTCGAGGACATCCCGTACGGCGACGGTCAGGTCGACGTCGTCTGGTCCCAGGACGCCTTCCTGCACAGCGGAAACCGCGTCAAGGTCCTGGAGGAGATAGCCCGGGTGCTCAGGCCCGGCGGCCACCTGATCTTCACCGACCCGATGGCCGCGGACGACTGCCCTGCGGGCGTGCTCCAGCCGATCCTCGACCGTATCCACCTGGACGACATGGGCTCACCCGGCTTCTACCGCCGGGAGTTGACCAGGCTCGGCTTCGCTCCTGCCGACGACACGGACCGCGGTTTCGAGGAGCACGCCGATCAGTTGACCACGCACTACGCACGCGTGCTCGAGGAGACGGCGCGACAGGAGGCGGACGGTCTGGCCCGGCAGATCAGCCACGACTATCTGACCCAGATGAAGAAGGGCCTCGGCCACTGGATCGACGGGGGCCGCAGCGGGCACCTGACGTGGGGCATCTTCCACTTCGTGCGCGAGTGAGCGGCTGAGCGGTGCCTTCGCGCGGCGGCCGACACGACACAGCTCTGCGTCGGGCCGCCGCGCGTGGGCGGGGCGGTCGTTGTCACCCGCCTTTCTCCTTGGGGCACGTCTCCTTGGAGTATCTCTCCTCGGGGTCGGTCTCTTTGAGGGAGTCCGTCCGCGTACGGGGCGACGCCTGGTGGAGCACCGCGCCGGTGTCGGCGAGGATCCCGCGCCGCGGGGCCTGCTGCCGCTGGGTACCATCGCCCTGGCCGCGCTCGCCGTGCCCTGCTGAACGCCCCGTGCCACCGAAGTCTGAGGTCCATGTCCGAGAACCCATCCTCCGCGGCACCGACCGTGGTGCGGCTCCCTCGCTACACGAAGACGGACCAGAACGAGATCCTCGGCGACGGCGACGACCCCTTCGGTGTTGCCGCGGCAGGCTTGGCCTGGCTGCCCAAAGAAGAACACTTCGGCATCAGACACGGCGACCGGCTGGTGGCACACGCCGGTCTGCTGCGGCTGCCTGTCGCGATCGGCGACACCGATACAGAGGTGATCGGCGTCGGCGGCGTGGCCGTCACCCCCGACATGCAAGGCCGGGGGCTGGCTCGGCTCGTCCTCACAGGGGCACTTGACCACGCGCGCACGATGGGTCCCCAGCACGCGCTCCTGTTCTGCAGGCCTCTTCTCGTGCCGCTGTACCAGCGCCTCGGGTGGCATCTGCTCGACCAGGACGTACGCGTCGAACAACCCGAAAACCGCCTGGTGAGCATGCCGCTGCGGACCATGGTGACGCCCCTGCGCGACAACGCGTACTGGCCTCCAGAGCCAGTCCGCCTGTTCTCCCTTCCGATGTGACAGGGAGACTGTCGCAGAGCCCGGTCTCGCGGGCAGGAACTACGGGGGAGCGAACAGCACATGAGCAGGACCACGACCGTCGTGCGCCGACCGGCGCGCGTCATGATCGTCACCGTGGCCTTGAGCGCACTGGCGGCGTGCGGCGGCACTGAATCGGACGGCAGCGCTCCGGAACCGAGCGCCAGTGCTCCGGCCAGGACATTGACCGCCGGGGAGATCGAGACCGCCGCGGTCGACGGCAGCGATGTGCCGGATCATCAGGTGGGCGCCAGGGAAGCGGCCGACCGGTACGAGGACTCCGAGGTGAGCACGAGCAGGCCGGAGTGCGCGGTGCAGGTCAAGGCGGCGCTCGGCATGAGCCTGGGTGACCCCGCGTCCACGGCGCAGCGCACCGCGATGGGTCACCCGCGGGGAGCGAAGCCCGCGGCGGGTGACCTCGTCAAGACGACGGTGACCTTGGCGTCGTACAAGGGCAAGGGGGAGGAGAAGGTCCTGTACGACGTGGGCAGTGCCAGTACGGCGTGCCCCTCCGGCTTCACCTCGACGGTCCGCGGTGAACAGACCCCGATGCAGTCGCCCCCGCAGGGGGGCGACCCTCAGCATCTCGATTTCGCCGACGAATTCGCGTGGTTCACGCTCACCGGTCGGCAGGGCGCTGACGCCCCCGTCCGCAAGGTGCTGATCGTGCGCTCCGGGCACACGCTCGGCTTCTTCAGCCGAACGTATCCCGCCGCGGACACCTCGCCGACGGCGATGTCCTTCCCTGTCGACGTGGCGCGGGCCCAGTGGAAGAAGCTCGCCGCCGAGTGACTGAACCGCGTGTTCACCGTGGCGTGCCGGACCCGGCCGTCGGCAGATAGCGCGGTGCTCGCCAGGCCTTCAGGTGGTGCTCCACCGCGGCGCCCAAGGACAGGAGATCGGCGTCCTGGTGGTCACCGGCCATCAGGAGCAGGCCGACCGGCAGTTCGTCCACGGACCCGGCGGGCACCGAGAGGGACGGATATCCGGCGACGGCTGCCGGGGTGGATGAGGGGATGACGTCGTTGTCGCCGCGCGCGCAGTCGGTCGTCCAGGCGGGCGGGTTCGTGGGTGCGGCGATGGCGTCCAGGTGATGGGCGGCCATGGTCTCGTCGATGGAGCGCCGGGAGAGGTCCTTCAACTCGGCTCGCATGGCCCGGTACTTGGGGTCGGTGGTGGGCGGCGCGGCAAGGGCCTGCTCGAACAGCTCCTGGCCGGCGAAACAGGTCTGTTCCTCGGCGTGGTCGCGGTTGAACTTGATCAGCTCGGCAAGGTTTCGGGGTCCGTCGCGTGTACCGAGGTAGGCGTCGATGTCTCGGTGGAACTCGCTGAGCAGCGCCGGGAATTCGAGTTCGGCGAGCCGCGCCTGGTACGGGGGTGTCACCTCGACGACCTCGGCTCCGGCCTTGCGCAGCTTCTTCGCCGTACGGGACATCACCGCGTCCACGTCGGACCCGAGCGAGGGAAGGCGCCACAGTCCGATCCGCTTCCCGCGGAGGCTGGCACCGTCGCCACGTGCGTTCACGCCACGTGCGTTCTCGCCTTGTGCGCCCTTGCCACGCGCGTCCTTGCCACCGCTCAGCACCGAAAGCGTGAGCGCGGTGTCGATCACGTTGCGCGCCATGGGTCCGGCCGTGTCCTGCTCGGCGGAGATCGGCACCACACCCGACTGGCTGACCAGGCCGAGGCTGGGCTTGTGGCCGACGATGCCGTTCATCCCGGCCGGGCACACGATGGAGCCGTCCGTCTCGGTGCCGATCGCCACCTGAGACAACGACGCGGCGAGCGCGGCGGCCGAGCCGGCGGAGGAACCGCACGGATTCCGGTCGAGGACGTAGGGGTTGTCGGTCTGCCCGCCCACTGCCGACCACCCTGAAGTCGGCTTCGCCGCACGGAAGTTGGCCCACTCGGACAGATTGGTCTTGCCGAGGATCACCGCCCCCGCCTTCCGCAGCCGGGTCACCAACGCTGCATCGGTGTCGGGCGGACTCCCGGCGAGGGCCAGCGATCCGGCCGTCGTCGGCATGTCGCGGGTGTTCACGTTGTCCTTGAGCAGAACGGGGATGCCGTCCAGCGGTCCGAGTGTCTTGCCACGCCGGTGCCTGGCGTCGCTGGCGGCCGCCTGGCGCAGGGCCGTCGGGCTGGTACGCAGCACCGAGTGAATCTTGGGATCGACGTCCTCGATCCGCCGCAAGTAGGCCCGGGTCAGCTTCGACGAGGTGAGTGAACCGCCTGCCATGCGCGCCTGCAACTCCGGAATCGTCACGGTGTCCAGGTCGATCCCGGGTGCGAGAGGTGATCCGATCGGCGGTGCTGAGCTGTCGGCGCCATGCTCGGCGGCTTGCGCGCCAGTTGCGGATCGCGCGCCAGTAGCGGCTTGCGCACCAGTACTCGGTACGCCTGTCAGAAGGGACCCCGCGACAAGGGCGGCGGTCATTGCGGCAATGCTCCTCTTCCCCATGCGGATCAGCGGACTACACGGGCAGCGTCCGGCGCAAGGGGGTGGAGAGACGTCGTCACCCGGCGTCGACCGCCTGGCGTCGGTCACCCCGTGTCGGCCGCCCGGCGTCGGTCACCCGCGCCGCCAGCACTTCATTTCTGGACCAGACGGCGCAATGCGCGCTGCGCCAGTGGCGCATACGCCACCACGACCAGCGCGGGGCCGTCGATGTGCAGCTCGGTCTCCGTGCCGGACGGAGTGCGGGCTCGGACGGCGTGCCACAGGCGCATCCGTACCGGGCCCGCCTGGACCCGCCACCGCCAGGTGTGGGCCTGATGGTCGACGGCCTCGATGACGAAGGCGACGCCGGGTCCCACCACGGGCACCACCCGGCCGCGCATGCCCGCCCGCAGCTCGGCCTCCGCCTCCACGGCCCGGATCTGCGGGGCCCACGTGGGCCAGGCCGCCGTCCGTACGTATCGCTGCCAGACCGTCTCCATGCTTGCCGCGCCCACTGCGTGCACCGTTCTTCTCACCTCCCCACCATGCTCGCGGAAAGGCGGTTTGTGCCTGCTGAGCATTGCCTGCTGAGTACTGCCTGCTGAGCGGTCCCGTCCGGTCTACGTGCTGGCCTCAGGTCGGCATGACCGGCCCGTGACCAGGTTGTCGGTGGCGGCGGAGACGACGGAATCGAGCCGATTCCGGGCGTGTGTCAGGTCGGTGATGCGCTGGTCGATGTGGTCGCGCTCGGTGGCCAGCCGCTCGAGCAGCCCCGGAGTGGCGTTGCCGTCGACGACGCACGGCATCAGCTCCACGATCGTCTTGCTGGAGAGCCCGGCGGCGTAGAGCTGCTGGACCAGTTCGACCTGGTCGACCGCGCTCTGTGGATAGTGGCGCTGACCGCTGGGGCTGCGCTCGGACGTCAGCAGGTGCTGTTCCTCGTAGTAACGCAGGGCTCTGACGCTGACGCCGGTCCGGGCGGCGAGTTCTCCGATGCGCACGTGCCCTCCTTCATGACGCACACGACGTACATGACGTACATGACGCACGCCCATGACTTGCCTCTGACGTCGACGTCAGGTTTTAGCGTAACTCGCGTGCGGGGCCGCTCGCCCCGTCCCGTCCCGCCGATCGCACCATCCATGGCCCGCATCACGTGAAAGAAGCGCATCCCATGATCAATCCAGCACCTGCGAGGACCGGCGCCACCGGCGCCACCGCATCCGTCTCCGCTCCCGTCTCTGCCCCCGCCCCCGCTCCCGCCCCCGCCCCGATCGTCTCGGTGAAGCCGATCGTGCTGTCCGCCCCGGAACGCGGCGAGGACCTGCACGTACGCGTATCCGCCCCGGCCACCGGGCACGACCTGCCGATCGTTCTCTTCGCGCACGGGTTCGGCTCGAACCTGGACGGCTACGCGCCGCTGGTGGAGCACTGGGCCGCTCACGGCTTCGTGGTGATTCAGGCGACCCATCTCGACTCCAAGAGGCTGCACCTCGCCGCGGACGACCCCCGCAAGCCTCAGTCGTGGCGCCACCGCGTGCAGGACATGAAGCGCATCCTCGACGAGCTCGACACGCTGGAGGCCGCCGTTCCCGGCCTGACCGGGCGAGTGGACCGCCGTCGGATCGTCGCGGCCGGGCATTCCTTCGGCGGGCAGACGGCAGGCATCCTCGTGGGTCTGCGCGTGGTCGACCCGCGGACCGGGATCGCGGAAGACATGTCCGACCCCCGGGTCCGGGCGAGCATCTTGCTGGCCACAGCAGGCAGAGGAGGCGACGGCCTGACCCCCTTCGCCCACGACAACCTGCCCTGGCTGCGGGACCAGGACTTCTCCCACATCACCGCGCCGACTCTGGTGGTCGCCGGGGACAAGGATGAACTCCCGCTCTCCACCCGGGGAGCTGCCTGGACGACCGACCCGTACACCCTGAGCTCAGGCGACAAGCATCTGCTCACCGTCTTCGGCGGCCAACACTTCCTCGGCGGCATCTCCGGCTACGAGGCGGCGGAGACCACCGACGAGAGCCCCGAGCGCGTGGCCCTGATCCAGCAGGTCACCCTCGCCTACCTGCGCCACGTCACCGACATCGCCGACACCGACTGGGCGGCGGCCCGAACCGCCCTGGCGGAGGGTTCCCACCCACTGGGGCGGCTGGAGTCGAACGAAGCGTGACGTCGGATCACATACCGGTGCGTTGGCGCCGTGGTGGCACATCGCTTCCGGACGACAGCCATCTCGACGGCGCGGGACAGTCATTCGAGTCGAACAGATGCTCATCCAAGGGAAAGTCGGGGAAGTAGATCGTCTCCGCTTCTCCGGCGAGAACGGAGAGCAGGAGGAGGTACATGAGTGGGGGTGGTATGCCCAGTAGTCCTGAGGCAGAGCGGTGCCGAGTTGCTGCTCCACGGCGGCCCAATCTCGTGAGCGGCGGGGGCCGGTAGAGGGAACCAGCACGGTAAGGCATTCAACGGCGGAGAGCATCAGGATCGGCTTCCTTGCCGCCAGGGCCCCGTGTCAGGCGCGGCCAAGGACACAGAACTCGTGGTCCTCCGGGTCGGTCAGGCACTTCCACGGGACCTCGCCCTGGCCGAGGTCGAGATCGGTGGCGCCCAGGGCCCGCAGCCGGGACACCTCCGCCTCCTGATCATCACCGGGGTACGGCAGCAGGTCGATATGAACGCGGTCCGGCACTGTCTTCTCGTCGGGTGTGCGGAGGAACTCGAGATACGGGCCAACGCCCTTGGCGGAGCGCAGCACCGCACGATCGTCGGTCACCTCGTGCAGGGTCCAGTCCATCGCCTCGCCCCAGAACCGCGCCATCGCCCGCGGATCCACGCAGTCGATCACCACCGCGGCGATCGGCCCGGTGTCCCGGTAGATCTCCCGGGGTTCGAGCACACAGAACTCGTTGCCCTCCGGGTCGGCGAGGACCGTCCACGGCACGTCGCCCTGGCCCACGTCGACGGGCGTCGCACCAAGCGCCTGGAGGCGCGTGACCAGCTCCACCTGATGGGCCGTGGAGGTGGTGGCGAGATCGAGGTGCGCACGGTTCTTGGTCGCCGTCTTGGGCTCCGGGACGGTGACGACGTCGACGCAGACGGCGACCGCGTCCGGCCAGACGAAGCCGCCTCCGGGTTCGACGTTGGTCACGCCGGGGGCCTCGCTGGAAACACCCCAGCCGAGCGCCTCCGCCCAGAACTGACCGACCAGCGAGTCGTCAAGAGCCTTCACGTTCACATTTACGGGTCGCAGTGCCATGCGGGCGACCCTATGCACTTTGCAATGACTTTCGTAGGTGCCGTCGCCAAACAGAGATCAACTCGCTCACCAGCCGCAACGCTCGCCGCCGACGGCGGCTGCACCGCCGCCTAGAGGTCCTGTCAGATCGAGGCGCCGTCACCCGGTGAAGGCGCGGCGCACGGGCGCAGGACCATGAGCGAGCCTTCCGACGCCGCCACCATGGCGAAGGGAAACCGGTCGAGCTCAATACAGAGTGCGACGTCATCAGGGTGAACTCCTTGACGCACACCCTCCGTCAGCTCGGCGGCGGCACGCGACTCGGCGGCGCGGCGAAGGAACCCGGCAGCATCCGTCGCATCCCCGGTGGCTCTCCGAGCGATGTACTGAGCGCACGCCAGATCCTCGTCGGCCTGTCCGTCTTCGCCGGTGACGACGAACGTGACACCGTCACCGCTGCGTGTCCGCAGGAGCCGAGCCGTCGCCTCCGCCACCACGAAGCCGGCGCACAGCACCAGCGACGCGTCCTTGACCGCGAGGGCGCCGACCGTCCCCGCGGTGGTCTTCTGCACGACGGTCCGTCCGCCGAGGTCGACGGACCGCAGCAGGCCGGGCGAGTTGACCAGGTCGAACCCGGGCGCGGGGGGTCCGTCTTTGAGGGCCACCCGGTCCGGGTGGCGAGACTTGAGCGCCAGAGCGTCTTCCAGCGACTCAGCGAGAACGATCTTCTCCGCCCCCTGGGCAAAGGCCCAGGCGGCCACGGTGAAGGCGCGCATGACGTCGACCACGACCGCCACGGACGGCGCCTCGACCAGCTCGGTGATGCCGACGAAACGAGTGTCCATGCCGGTCATGATCGTGCACGCCCGCCCCGAAGCAGCCGGAGAGTTGTCGACGTCACACCAACCTGATCGACCTGCCTATTCGGTGCGCAGGGCCGTGGCGGTTCGGGCCCTGGCGGCCCAGCCCGCGGGCAGGAGCGCCCCCAGGGTGGCGATCAGCAGGCCGCCCAGTGCGAGCGGGAGCAATTCGGCCCCGTGATAGACGGCCATGACCGAGTCGGGGAGGCGGAGTCCCACGCTGTCGCCCATCGCGGGCATGACCCAGCCGTGCAGGGCCACGCCGAGTGGCACGCCCACGGCACCCGCGACAAGGCCGGTCACGAAGACCGAGGTGAGGACCATCGCGATGGTCTGCCGCGGCGTCATGCCGAGCGCCTTGTGCACACCGATCTCCCGGACGCGCTCGCGGGTGTCGAGCAGTACGCCGTTGAGCACGCCGAGCGCGGCGACGGCGACCAGCATCAGTGTGAGGATCGCCGACAGCGCGTTGAGAGTGACGACCATGTCGCCGCCGGCGTTGAGCCCGCCGACCCGAGCGGTCACCCCCAGCGGTGACAAGTCCTTGTTCAGCGTCGCGACGTAGGCGGAGGCGTCGGTGCCCGGCGTGACCGCGATGTGATGGCTCGTCTCCGTCAGGTCGGGATGCGCTGCCGTGAGGGTCGAGACGTCGGTGAAGACCTGCATGCCGTCGTTGCGCGGGTCGAGAACCTCGCCGACGATCCGGACCGTCACCGGCTCGGACATGCCGTCGAGAGTGACGGTGTCACCGATGCGGGTGCCGGTCGCGGTCAGGAAGGGGGTGGGGACAACCGCCTCGCCGGGCCTGTCGATCCAGCGGCCCGCGACCATCGTGTAACCGCCCCAGGAAGCGTCGCCGGAAAGGGCGACCGCGTCGATGGTGCCGGGCAGGCCGGACACCGTCGTGCGTACCGTCGCGGCGCTGTAGTACTTCCCGGTTCCGGCGTCGGCCCTGATGGCCGCGGCGACCGCGGCGGGATCCGCCTTGGGCTGCCGCTTCTGGGTATGAGGATCGGGATCGGGGCCTTGGGGGCCGAAGTCCGGCATGGGCGCGGGCACGACGACATCGGCCACGTCGTGGGCCTTGGCCTTCATCACCTGGCCGAGCGTCGCTCCCATCCCCACGGTGAAGGTGACGGCGACGGCACCGAACAGGATCGCGGTGCCCATGGCCAGCGCGCGGGCGGGCCGCGCGAAGGGCCTGGTCAGGCCCAGGGCGACCGGCCGCGGCAAGGGCAGCCGTCCGGCCAGGCGCGCCGCCCACCGGCCGTGCCCCGCCGAAGCGCTACGCCCGACGGCGAGCGCGTCGACCGTACGCAGCCGACCGGCCCGCCAGGCACTCGCCCACGCGGTCGCCGCCACCAGGCCGAGTACACCGGCGATCACCGCCAGGTCGACACCGGGTGCGATGGCCAGGGACGAGGTGCCGTAGACCTCCTCCGTCTCGGCCAGTACGGGGACGGCGAGCAGGTGGCCCGCGAGGACACCGAGGACCGTACCGGCGGCGGCCGGTATCAGCGCCTGGCCCACGTAGGCCCGTACGACCTGGGCCGGAGTGAAGCCGACGGCCTTGAGGATGCCGATGCGGCGCGTCCCCGTACCGACCGCCGATGCGACGACGTTGCCGACGATGAGCACCGACATGATCAGGCCCAGGGCGCCGAACGCGACGAGGAAGGGGACGTAGAGAGCGGTGTCGCGCTCGGCGGTCTTCCTGACGGTGAGCCAGGACTGTTCGCCGAGGGCTGCTCCATGTGCCAGGGGTGCCGTCACGGCCTTGCCGCCCGCGGTGATCTGCGCGGCGGTGCCTGCTGAGCTGAAGCGGTAGAGCATTTGGTAGCCGCCGTTGCCGGGTGCGGTGAGCGTCGGCATCTGGGACGGAACCACCCAGGCGTCGGCGGTCCGTGTGACCGAGCGGGCGACGCCGACCACCGTCAGTGTCGGACTGTCGGGCAGATGGGAGAAGGCGAGCTTCCTGCCCAGGGTCGGGATGAGGGAGGAGTCGGTCGACAGGACGATCTCGCCGGAACGGGTTGGCCACCGTCCGTCGAGGAGCGTCACCTCGTCCACGTCCCGGCCGGGATCGCCCCGGCCGGCCACGGTCATCGGCCACCCGGGTCCCGCCTCGTCCGCCCGCGGGGTGACCGTGGCCGTACGGAACGGCCCGGCTGCGTCGCTGACCCCTTCGGCGTCCTTGGACTTCGTCAGCTGTCCGGCACTCACCTTGCCCGCGTCGAACTGGACGGAAAGATGCGTACCTTGGTGCTTGGCGAACGCGTCGTCGAAGGGCGCGCTGGAGATCGCAAGGAGCGATCCGCCGAGGACGGATGCGGCCACTGCCATCATCGTGGCGAGGGCGATCACCAGTGTCTGCACCCGGCGTCGGCCCACACCCGAGCGCACCACCTTGCTGAGCACGCTCATCGCACGGCCTTCGGGGCGAGGTTCTGCTGCGCGCCGGTGTCCCCGGTGCCTCCGGTGTCCTCGGTGATCCGGCCGTCGCCGATCCGGAGCGTGCGCGTGGTGCAGGAGCGGGCAAGGGCCAGGTCGTGAGTGACGACGACGAGGGTCTGGCCCTCGGCGTTGAGGTCGGTGAGCAGCCTGCTGACGTCCTGTCCGGCGGCCGTGTCAAGGGCTCCGGTCGGCTCGTCGGCCAGGAGCAGGGGCGGCCGGTTCATCAACGCCCGTGCCACTGCGACGCGTTGCCTCTCGCCGCCCGAAAGGCGTCCCGGATAGGCGCCGGCGTGCCGGTCGACGCCGAGGTTCTCAAGGAGCTGAGCCGCCCGGCGGTCCGCCTCCCCGCGTGCCATGCCCGCGAGCCGCGCGGGCAGTACGACATTGTCGGCGACGGTCAGATCGTCGAGCAGATTGAAGAACTGGAAGACCATGCCGATCTTCGTCCGCCGGTACAGGGCAGATCCGGCTTCGCCCAGCCGATCCACCCGCACGCCGTCCACGGTCACGGTCCCCGTGTCCGGACGGTCCAGGCCCGCGATCAGGTTGAGCAGGGTGGACTTACCGCTGCCGGAGGGGCCGAGGACGGCGACGGCCTCGCCGCTGCGCACAGTCAGCGACGCCTCGTGCAGAGCGGGCGGACCGCCGTCGTATCGGCGGCTCACCTCGCGCAGTTCGATCACCGGCACGGTCATGAAGGGCTCCTCGCGTAAGGGCAGTTGGCTGCGTGAACGCTAGGAGCGGGCCCGGCTCGCGCGCGTCGCCCGCCCGGACCCATTGCGGTACCGCGCCGGGATGATCCCGCGAAACGTCATCCCTGCGATGTAGGCGGGTGATGTATCCGGTGCGAGCGGAATGACCACCACGGCGGACTCCGTGAGCCCGCGCGGCGGCGACAATGACCCGGTGATGAACGCACGTACGACGTTGGAGGGACTGGCGGAAGCCGTCCGCCGGACGGTCGACGACGCCAGGCGCCCGAGCGGTTCGCCGCTGCGGCTCACTCGGCGCGCCTGGCAGTTCGACGCGCTGGTGGCGCTGGCACTCGCCGTCACCACCGTCTACTACGGCATCGACAACGCCAACAACGTGGTGGTGCGTGAGATCGCACCCGGCGTGGAGTACGTCGTGCCGCGCCCGTCAGGGCCCGACGGCATGGCCTTCATGGTGGCCCTCGCGGCCATCGCCTCCGGCGCCCTCGCGCTGCGCCGCCGCTACCCGCTCACCGTGCTGTGCCTCGTGACCGCCGCGACACTGGCGACACCGCAGAGCGTCCTGCGACTGACTTTCTACGCGTTCGTCGTCGCCGTCTACAGCGCCGCCGTGTACAGCCCCTACCGGACGGCGACCCTGGCGGCGCTCCCGGTGTCGGTCCTCCTGGTCGGCACCTCGGGGAACTCGGTGACACCGATCGTCCCCAATGAGTACATCGCCCTGCTGATCCTGGTCCCGATGGCCGGAGCCGCCCTCGGGCTCCGCACCTGGAAACTCCGCACCGACGAAGGACGAACCAGGCTCACCACCCTGGAACGCGAACAGGCCGAGGCGCTGCACCGGGCTGTCGAGCGCGAACGCGCGAGGATCGCCCGCGAGTTGCACGACGTCGTCACGCACAACGTCAGCGTGATGGTCATTCAGGCGGGGGCCGCCCGGAAGATCATGAAGACTTCTCCCGAGCAGGCCGGCGAGGCACTGCTCGCCGTCGAGGCGGGCGGTCGGGCAGCCATGACCGAACTGCGGCACGTCATGGGCCTGCTCACCATGGACGGCGAGGGCGAGCCGACGGGCGGGGCCGACGACCCGGCCGACACAGCCGAGGACTTGGCCCCGCAGCCCGGCCTTGACCAGTTGGACAAACTCGTCGGACGCGTACGGGACGCGGGCCTGCCGGTCGACCTGACCGTGACCGGCCCACCCCGCGAGATCCCGCCCGGCATCGAGCTCGCCGTCTATCGCGTGGTCCAGGAAGCCCTGACCAACACCGTGAAGCACGCGTACGGCGCCACCGCATCCGTGACTCTCGAACGCCGCCCGGAATGGCTCCGGGTGGAGATCGCCGACACCGGTGGGCGCCCGGGTGCGGGCGCGGCGACCGGAAACGGCCGGGGACTGATCGGCCTGCGCGAGCGCCTCGCCGTCTACGAAGGGACCCTGGACGCCGGTCGGCGCCTGACCGGTGGCTACCGCGTGGAGGCCCTCATCCCCTTGGAGACACCGTGACCGAGCCGCTGCGTGTACTGCTGGCCGACGACCAGACCCTGGTCCGCACCGGATTCCGGTTGATCCTCGGTGCCGACGGCATCGATGTCGTCGCCGAGGCGACCAACGGAGCCGAAGCGGTCGAAGCCGCCCGCCGCACACGTCCCGACGTGATCCTGATGGACATCCGGATGCCGGAGATGGACGGCCTCGAGGCAACCCGCCGCATTCTCACCGGCGCCCACGGTGAACCCCGCGTCATCATCCTGACCACCTTCGACCTCGACCGGTACGTCTACGCGGCCCTGTCCGCCGGGGCCAGCGGCTTCCTCCTCAAGGACGTCACTCCCGAACACCTGGCCTCGGCCGTCCGCACGGTCCGCGCCGGCGACGCTCTCCTCGCGCCCGCCATCACCCGCCGTCTCGTTCAGCGGTTCGCCCAGCACGGCAGCGACACCGCGGCTCTCCACCGCGACCTCGCCGCGCTCACCCCGCGCGAGCTGGAAGTCCTCGGTCTGCTGGCCCGCGGGCTGAGCAACGCGGAACTCGCCACCCGCCTCCACCTCGCCGAGACCACCGTCAAAACCCACGTCGCCCGCATCCTCGCCAAACTCGGACTCCGTGACCGTGTCCAGGCCGTCATCGTCGCCTACGAGACCGGGCTGATCAGCGCCGGTACGCATGAGGCCACCCAACTGCCCACCGAGCTGACATAGACCGCCGACAGTACGACCGAATCGTGAAGGCGCAGGGGAGTCGGCCGGGCACGGTCAGCAACTCACCTCATGGGATCTACCAGTTGTCTCCACGACATCTTCATGTCGGTGAGTCCTGTTACCCGGCTATGACAAAGCGATCTTGAAATGGCTGTCAAGGCCTAAGTAGGTTCGATATGCACTGATCTTTTCGTTACAAGCCGGCGCCCCCGCGCCGGGAGAAAGGGATGCCTCATGGGTTCCCACGCCCGCCCCAACCGGATCCACCGGACGGGGGCCCGGATCGCGACGGTCGCACTGTTCGGCGCCGCCCTGCCGATCACCGCCGGTGGCCTCGCCCAGGCCGCCACCCCTGCGACACACTCCGCCGAGGTGAACGACCAGCAGAGTGGCGAGGCCGCCGCTCCCGCCGACCAGAGTCGGAGCACGCCGGACACGAGAAGTGCGGACGTCCCCAACACCAAGGCTGACCACGCTTTCCTCCTGGACGCCCGCGACGGCAGCCAGGAGCGGGAGATGTGGGCCGGGGCCAAGGCCGACGAGAGCGTGTCGATGGCCAGCACCACCAAGATCATGACCGCCCTGGTCGTGCTCAAGCACCCGGAGTGGCTTGACCGGCAGATCACGGTGAAGCAGGAATACCGGGACTACGTGTCGGAGAACGGCTCCAGTACGGCTGATCTCCAGGTCGGCGACAAGCTGACCGTCAAGCAGTTGCTGCACGCCATGCTGCTCCCCTCCGGGGCGGACGCGGCGATGGCCCTGGCTGACAACTACGGCGCCGGAGACACCGTGGACGCACGGATCGCCGACTTCGAGAACCAGATGAACACCGAAGCGCAGCAGCTGAACCTGACCGGAACGCACTTCGACTCCTTCGACGGCATCTCGCACGGTGACAACCGCAGCACCGCCCGCGATCTGGCGAAGCTCGGCCAGCGCGCGATGTTGCAGCCGGTGTTCGCCGACGTCGTGAAGAACAAGCAGTACAAGGCCGAGGCTCCGGCAGCCAATGGCAACACCCGGTACTACACCTGGGAGAACACCAACACTCTGCTGAGCACCTACGACGGCGCTCTGGGCATCAAGACCGGCAGCGGCACGGAAGCCGGCTACGCCGTCGTCTTCGCCGCCGAGCGGGACAACCGCACCCTCGTCGGCGCGATCCTCGCGACCGACAAGACCCGCTTCGAGGACGCCGCCAAGATGCTCGACTGGGGCTTCGCCCACTGACCGGACGGCCCCCGGATTTTTCATGTGCCGCACAGTAGGCCCCCGCTCGCCCTGACCACGGGCGAGCGGGGGCCTATTGCGCGGAGTGGTCGGCGCCGGATCAGAGAACGGCGTCGAGGAGCATGAACGCCGCCACCGCCAGGAGCACGGACGCGAAGGAGCGCTGCAGCAGGGGTCCCGACATCTTGAGGGCCAGGCGTTTGCCGTCCCACGCGCCCAGGAGTGCGGCGGCGGCGAACGGGCCGATGACCGACCAGTCGAGGCCCGCGACGGTAGCCCCTCGAGTGGCCAGGGAAGCCAATGAGTTGGCAGAGATGACCAGCAGACTGGTACCGATCGCGGCCTGCATCTCGAATGCGAGCACGGTGACCAGCGCCGGGACCGCGAGGAAGCCTCCCCCTACTCCCAGCAGGCCGGTCAGTGCGCCCAGACCGGCCCCGGTGCCCGCCGCCTTCGCAGGCCGCACCTGGCCGCTCCCGGCACCGGCCGCCGGTGTGGGACGCAGCATCCTGAGCGCGGCGAGACCGGCGACGGCGCCGAAAGCGATGGTGAGGGTGGCCTGGGGCAGGCGGCAGGCGACGGCTCCGGCGAGCGCGGCGGGCAGGAGGCCGGAGGCGGCGAACACGGATCCGGCTTTCCACCGTACGAGTCCGGCACGGGCATGGCCGTACAGTGCGGTCAGCGAGGTGGCGGTGACGATGACCAGGCTCGCGGTGGTGGCCGCCGCGGGGGTGAAGCCGAGCAGGTAGATCAACGCGGGCACGGCGAGGACGCTGCCCCCGCCGCCGAGCGCGCCGAGCGCCAGGCCGACCACGGCCCCCGCGATCAGAGCCAGGACGAGCGTGCTCACGCTGCTCGGCCGCTCTCCCCGGGTGTTCGTTCCGCACCGGCGAGGGGCAGACCCGCGTCGCGCGCGGCGTCGAAACCGTCGTCGACCGCGACGACTTGCCGCCCGCTCGCGTCCAGGAGAGAAGCGGCGATCGCGGCGCGCATCCCCCCGGCGCAGTGGACCCACACCGTGCCGTCCGGTATCTCGTCGATCCGCAGGCGCAGTTCGTGGACCGGGATGTGCACCGAGTCCGCGATGTGCCCGGCGGCGCGTTCGGAATCGCGGCGTACGTCGAGCACCAGTAATTCCCCGCCCCGCCGACGGGCCTCGGCGAGGTCGGTGAAGGTGGCGCGTGGGAACGACGCCGGCCGTTCCCCTTCGCGGAGCCAGCTCGCCGGGCCACCGGTGGCGGCGGCGGCCGGACGGTCGATGCCCACCCGGACCAGCTCGCGCTGCGCGGCTGCGATCTGTCCGGCCGTCTCGGCGAGCAGGGTGACGGGCTTGCCCCACGGGATCAGCCAGGCGAGATACGTGGCGAGCTTGCCCTCGCCCTCGAAGTTGAACGACCCGGCCACGTGCCCCTCGGCGAAGGCGACGCGGTTACGCAGGTCCACCACCCACTCGCCGGCGGCCAGCCGCTCGGCGATCTGTCGGGCGTCGGCGGGCTCGGGCGGGGTGAGATCGACGGGGGCGGGCCCTGCGGCGTTGGCCGGGCCCATGTGCGTGTAGTAGGCGGGTACTTCCTCCAGGCCCGATAGCGTCCGGGCGACGAACGTGTCCACATCGAGGGTGAGCGCGTCGTTGGCCCTGCGCTCGTCGCCGATCGTGGTCGCGTCGCCCGTTGCCTGGGAGGACGAGCAGAAACTGCCGAAGCCGTGGGTGGGGAGCACCGGCACGGCGTCGTCCAACTCGTCGGCGAGGCGCCGCGCGGAGGCGTGCTGGGCCCGGGCCAGTTGCTCGGTCAGCCGCGGCTCCACCAGGTCAGGGCGCCCCACCGTGCCGATCAGCAGGGAGCCACCGGTGAACGCCGCCACACCGCGGCCCCTCTCCTCCAGGACGTAGGAGGTGTGGTGGGGCGTGTGCCCGGGGGTGGCGATGGCACGCAGCTCAAGTCCCTCGTCCACCACGACCGTGTCACCATCGGCGACCGGAGTGCGGGCGAAGGACACCTGGGCCGCCGACGGCACCAGGTAGACGGCGCCGGTGACGCGCGCCAGCTCAAGGCCGCCGGTGACGTAGTCGTTGTGCACGTGGGTCTCCGCCACGTACGCGATGCGCACCCCGCGCCTCGTGGCGGCCGCGATCACCTGGTCGATGTCGCGCGGCGGGTCGACGGCGACCGCGGCACGTGTGCCGCCGGACAGATAACTGCGGTTTCCCAGACCCTCGAACACCAGAGTGTCGACGAAGAACATGGCTTTGATTCCCTTCATGAGGGGTGGGGAAGAACGGCCGGCTCGTCGCCGGGCGGGCGCTGCTTGCCGACCGCTCGGCGGACGCGGGGGCGCGACGCGGGTGCTGGATGCAGGCGCTGGATGCGGTGCCAGACGCGGGAACGAGTGGTGGCCTCGTCCAATGCCTCACGTCTGACTACTTCCCCGTAAGACGGGAGATGACCGGCAGTCCGGCCGCTTCCAGACTTCGAGCCCGCCGGTGACGCTGAAGACCGCGGAACGGCCGGCGCTCACCGCCTGCGCCGCGGCTCGCGTACTGCGTCGGCCGGTACGGCAGATGAACGCCACTGGCCCGTCGGGCAGTTCGGAAAGAGAGGCCGGTGCCGCGTCGAGCGCGGCATGCACGGCGCCGGCGGGACGGACGGCCGCCCACCCGTCGTCCCGCCGGACATCGACCAGAATCAGTTCGCCGTCGGCCGGACGGCGCCGAGCCTCCGTCGGTGACAGTTCGGCCACCTCATCGGCGTGGTCACCACCCTGCCCGGGGCCGCGGCCGGGACGACGGTCCGGATCGCCTCGTACCCCGAGGCGTGCGCGACGGCCAGCTGTTGGCCCAGCATCGGCACATGTTCATCGCCTCTTCCCAGTGGGCGAACGACTCCCACCCGGCGACGTTCACGAGACGGAACCTGCTCCCGGGCATGACCGTGCGGAACATGTGTAGGTCCGGACGCACCCGGGCTGTCCTGATACCGCAACCAGACGCGGCCGGACCGGACACCGATACAGCTAGCTACTCCGCTACTCCGCTACTCCGCTACTCCACGTTCCGCGCCAGGATCCCGAGTGTCGCGCGCAGGCCTGCCTCAGGGATGACCGGGAAGATGCCCGCGTCCCGGTACCGTTCCTCGATCTCGCTCCAGTCGTAGTACGAGGTGACCAGGGTGCCGCCCTCGTCCTTGCCCTCGCCCGCCTTGAGCCGGTAACCGTAGAGGTGCCGGATGGGAGGCTGTACTTGGCCGGAGATGGTCCATTCGATCAGGGCGTCCTGCTCGAATTTCGTGATGATCACGGTGACGTCGTACTTGCCCATTGGGTAGTCGTTCAACGACTCGCGGTCCATATGGACGACGAATTCATCGCCGGCCCCGCGCGCGGGCTTTCCCTCGGCGGACTGCAGCATTCCTGAACTGTCGATCGCCACATGTCCGGCGGGGTCGCACAACAACGTGAAGATTTTCTCCGGGGACGCCGCAATCTGACGCTGCACTTCGAATCGCTCTGTCGTCATATGAGCCACCCTTGCACGATCAAAGAACCCAGGACCAGCAGAGGCGGTGATCCGGTCGCCGTCCGCCGATCGACCCTCTCTGCCGTGCGGGGCTGCCCGTCGCGGTCGTGACAGCGTTCCTCGCTGTCGTGGCGGTCGTCGGGTTCGGGGTGAAGGCCGATCTGCCGTGGTGGGCTGTCGTGGCGGCTTCCCTGCCGACCGCTGGGCTCGCCGGTTGGACCGGGGCTCGGATCGGCCGTCAGGGAGGCAACGTTCGGCCTTGTTGTGGCGGCACCCCTTGCCGGAGTTGCGCGTGATCATCGACGGTCCGCGGCTGCGCGTCCATCACGGGGAGCGCGAGGCCGGGACGATGCTGCTGGAGCGGCCGGACGCCGTGCACGAGATCCGTCTCGCCGCCCAACGGTACGGATCCAACTGAATGACCGGCGTCAGCTTCGCTACGCCGACACTCCGCTAACGGGCGAATAGGGCCCTGTCCGGGTCATAGCCGGATGTACTGGCCTTTCTGGTAATTGACGTTCAGCTCTGGAGTGACATGCGTACCCGTAATCTCCCCCTCGCCCTGAGTCTTGCCGCCGTAGCACTGGCCGGCAGTGCCGGGAGCGCGGCCGCCACCGGCGACGACAACGGCACCACATCGCTGAGTGGCAACGGTGCCGAGACGGCGTTCGCCAACAGCAGCACCGACGGGAACATGAGCCCGCAGGGGAGCCTGGTCCAGGGCTCCTTGAACAAGCTCTGCCTCGGTGTGCCCGTCAAGGCGAACGTGGGATCCCTCGTCGGCCTCGTGCCGATCGCGGTCCAGGACATCCCGGTCCTCTCGGCACCGCAGAACCAGCAGTGCGCGGAGAACTCCACGCAGGACAAGGGCGACGAGCCGCTGTCGCACATCCTCAGCGACATCCCGGCGCTCTCGGGCAACGGCTCGAACAACAGCTGAGCCCATGCTGCTTCCGCGGGCCGGCATCGCCCGGCCCGCGGGGGCGGCGGCCCACGCGGGGAACGGTCGCCGCGGTCGCGTCAGCCGACCAGCAGCACGAGCTTCCCGCGTACACGGCCGCGCTCGCCGACGCGGTGTGCCTCCGCGACCTCCGCGACCTCGGCGAGCGGTTAGGCCCGCGCGACCGGAAGCGAGAAGCGCCCGGCCTCGATCAGCCCGCCGATCCCGGCGCGCGCGTGGACCGCGCGCGGCCTGCGTTCCCGCGGCCGCCCGTCTCAGCCGAACCGCAGGATGCTGCTCGCCAGCCGCGCCCGCAGGAAGGTGCAGGCGGTCGAGCGGCCGGCCGGCGTCGGGCGGGAGCAGCGAGAGGTCGTCCAGGCCTTCCTGGCGGCAGCGCGCGGCGGCGACTTCGAGGGGTTGCTGCGAGTACTCGACCCCGAGGTGAAAGTGTCCGTCGACACCCCGTCCGGCGTGGTCGTCACCCTCGGCGCCACCAAGATCGCAGCCGGCGCGCAACTGTCGGCCCGTGCGGCCACGCGGGGTCGGCCCGCGCTCGTCAACGGCCTCCCGGGGGTCATTTCCTGGCACGAGGACGGCACCCCGCTCTCGGTCGTCGCGTTCGCCGTCGTCGACGGCCGGATCACCGACATCAACGTCGTGATCGACCCGGCCAAGCTCGCGCTGATGGACCTGCCGGATCCGGCATGAGCTTCGCCGTCACCGCGCGCACAAGCGGTCCAACGCCGACTGGCTCGCGTCGTCCGCGGCGCGGTAGACCACCAACCGCTGGTCCGGATCTTGAAGTGGCATCAGCACGTCGAAATCCACCGCGAACACACCGACGTCAGGGTGCCGCAACACCTTGCTCCCACGGCCGTTGACCGCGATCTCCCGATCGGCCCACAAGCGCGCGAATTCCTCGTCACCAGCCGTGAATTCGGCGATGAGGTCGGTCAACGCCTGATCGTCCGGATGCGCGGCCCACGCGGCGCGCAAATGGGCGACCCCCTCCCGCACGACGCGTTGGCGGTCGACGTAGAGCTCGCGTATCCCCGGATGCATCAGACAGAGCCACATCGCATTGCGCTGCCGCGGCGGCAGAGTGTCGAAATCCAGTAGCAGGCTCGCCATCTCGCTGTTCCAGGCCAGGATGTCGTAGCGGTGGTTCATCAGCATGGTCGGCAGTGGCGAGAGGTCGGCCACAAGGCGGGCCAGGGGCGGCGTCGCCGTGGTGGCAGGCTTGTCGGCGTTACGGGGGCGCTGCTGGGCCAGGTTGAAGAGGTAGGCGCGTTCGTCGGGGGCCAGGCGCAGCGCCCCGGCCAGAGCTTCCACCACGTCCGCCGATGGCCGCAGCCCGCGGGCCTGTTCAAGACGTACGACGTAGTCGGTGCTGACCCCGGCAAGCTCGGCGACCTCTTCGCGGCGCAGACCCGGGGTCCGCCGTGCCTGCCGACGGGACGGCAGGCCGAAATCGTGCGGGTCAAGGCCCTCGCGCCGGGCCCGCAGGAACGCGGCCAACTCATGTGTCGTGTCCACCGTGCGGGTCGTCATGCTCGATCCAACAGCCAGGGTAGGACCGGTGTTCCCAGGAACTTCCTTCCCTTAACCCCTGCTCGCGGCGGTCACATGCTTGTTCTCGGCAGCGGATCACCAGCGCAAGAGGCGCAACAACCGCGTGAACCGCATCAAGCGCATCAAGCGCAACAAGTGCAGGAGGACACATGTCGCTCACCCTCGATACCTACCGGCTCCTCGGCCGCTCCGGGCTACGGGTCTCACCGTTGGCCCTGGGCGCGGCGACCTTCGGCACCGAATGGGGCTGGGGTGCCGAACGGGACGAGGCCCGCAAGTTGTTCGACCTCTACGTCGAGCGCGGCGGCAACTTCATCGACACCGCCAGTACGTACACCAACGGCAGCTCCGAGCGCCTCCTTGGCGAATTCACCCGCGACAACCGCGAAAGCCTGGTCCTCGCGACGAAATACACGACGCTGCGCCGACCCGGCGATCCGAACTCCGGGGGCCCTCAACGAAAGAGCCTGTTCGCGTCGGTGGAAACCAGTCTGCGACAGCTGAACACGGACTACATCGACCTGCTCTACCTGCACGTGTGGGACTTCACGACGCCGGTCGAGGAGATCCTGCGCGGCATGGACGATCTGGTCCGGCAGGGCAAGGTCTTGTACGTGGCGATCTCCAACGCCCCTGCCTGGCAGGTGTCACGCATGCAGGCGATCGCCGATCTGCGGGGCTGGTCGCCGCTGGTCGCGCTGCAGATCGAGTACAACCTGATCGAGCGCACCGGGGAACGCGACCTGATCCCCATGGCACGCGAGATGGGGTTGGGTGTGATCCCGTGGTCACCGCTGGCCGGCGGGGTGCTCACCGGCAAGTACAGCCGCGACGAACTGACCGCGAAGGACGTCGCGTCCGACGACGGCACCCGCAAGAGCCTCACCATCGCGAACGGCGCGATCACCGAACGCAACCTCGCCATCGTGGACGTCGTGAAGCAGGTCGCCACGGAGCTGGGACGCACACCCGCCCAGGTCGGTCTTGCCTGGACCCTGCGGAACCCGGGCGTGACGGCACCGATCATCGGCGCCCGCACCCCCGCACAGCTGGAGGACAACCTGGGCGCCCTCGGGGTCGACTTCACCGCCGCCCAACTGGCCCGCCTCGACGAGGCGAGCACGATCGGACTCGGCTTCCCGCACGACATGCTCGCCCGCGACACGATCCGCGCACTGACCCGCGGGGACATGACGGTCGAGGCCCGCCGCTGATACGGAGAGAAGAGGCGGAGAGAAGAGGCGGAGAGAAGAGGATCAGGCGGCTTCGGCGGCGCCGGCGCGCACCACGTTGGCGAGTGGCCGGCCCTGCTCCAGGCGGTTGATGTTCTCGGCGATCTCCGTCGCGCGGGCGGCGAAGGTGTCGGTGGTGTGGCCCGAGTGATGCGGGGTCATCAGGACGTTGGGCAGCCGGTGGAAGGGGAGGCGGCTCGGTGCCTGCGGCGGACCGGACCACCACACGTCGAGCGCGGCGCCCCTGATGACGCCGGAGCTGAGTGCCTCGTACAGCGCTTCCTCCTGTACGACGGGGCCGCGGGCCACGTTGACCAGGAGGGCGCCCGTTCCCATGGCGGCCAGTTCGGCGGGGCCGATCAGGCCGTGGGTCGCGGGGCCCAGGGGGACCGTGACCACCACGATGTCGGACTCGGAAAGGAGGTCGGGCAGCCGGTCGTTGCCGCCGATCCAGTCGGTGCGCAGGTCGGCGGGGACCGGCGCGGAGGGGTCGCGCCGCACGGCACGTACCCGTAGGCCGACCGCCTGGCACAGCCGGGCGACCTCGGTGCCGGTCTCACCGAACCCGATGATCCCCACCCGGCGGCCCCGCAGCGTGGTCCCGAACGGCAGCTCCGGGTCGACGGCCACATTGCGCCAGCGCCCCGAACGCAGCGCGCGGTCGGCGCCCAGGACGTCACGGGACAGCATCATGACGGACATGAGCACGTGCTCGGCGATGGAGCGGCCGTGGTGGTGGGTGGTGGTGACCGTCACTCCCGGGCCGAGCGCGTCCAGCGGGATGCCGTCGTAACCGGCGCCGACCACGTGGACGAGCCGGAGCCGTTCGGCGCGCCGGGCGTCCTCGGCGCGCAGCTGTGAGCCGACGTAGACCTCGACGTCGGGGATGCGCTCGGAGATCCGCGTGGCGGTCCAGTCGCAGGACTCCAGCCAGGTGTGCCGGCCTTCGGTGCCTGCCTTGAGCGGTTCGTGGAACCGGCTCAGGATGCGGTGGTTGAGCATGATGTGCATGGGCGGGTCACCACCGGGGGGGGCGCTTGGTCTCGAACGGGGGGATCATGCGACCCGCCAGCGCGGACAGTCCCGGAAGGCCACGGGAGTCACGGGAGCCACGGTGACGTCGGCGATACGTGCGGCGTTCCCTGCCATGAAGCCACCCTCATATGTAGTAGGCGTTCTCATTTGTAGACAGCGGTGTGTGGGCTGTCAATGGCCCCACTGCGACACAATGGCCCTACTACGGCACAGGGGTGAGCAGGGAGCCCTCCGTCATGAACTTCTGAAGGTTGTCAAGGACCAGATCGCCCATCGCCTGGCGCGTCTCGTGCGTGGCGCTCGCGATGTGGGGGAGCAGGACCACCCGGTCCGACTCCACCAGTTCCCGCGGCACGTTCGGCTCGTCTGCGAAGACGTCGAGCGCCGCACCGGCGATGCGCCCGTCCCGCACCGCCGCGACCAGGGCCGGTTCGTCTACGACGCTGCCGCGTGCGACGTTGACCAGGTAGCCCCGGGGTCCCAGCGCGTCGAGGACCTCCGCCGAGACCAGGCCCCGGGTGGCCGTGCCGCCCGCGACCGTGACGACGAGCGCGTCGCACTCCGCGGCGAGCTCCCGTGCGGTGGGCAGATGACGGTAGGGGACATCGGCGACCGGGACGCGCGAGCAGTACGCGATGCTCGTGCCGAACCCCTCGAACCGTCGCGCGACGGCCCGGCCGATGCGGCCGAGGCCGAGGATGCCGATCCGCTTGCCGCTCACCCGGGAGGCCAGCGGGAAGGGTGCGGAGCTCCACCTTCCACCGCGTACGTACCTGTCACCGGCCGACAGGCCGCGCATGACGTCGATCAGGGCGCCGACGGCGAGGTCGGCCACGCAGTCGGTGAGCACGTCAGGAGTGTTGCTGACGTCGACGCCCCGCGCCCGGGCGTGCGCCACGTCGGTGGTCTCGTAACCGACGCCGAAGTGGACGATCGCCCCCAGCCGCGGCAGCGCGTCCATCAGGGAGTTGCCGACGCCGAACCGCGCGCTGGTCACCGCGGCCACCACGTCGTCGGCGTGCTCGCGCAAGCCGGCGGCGGGGTCGGGCAGTTCGTGGAGACGCACGGTGCGGTAGCGCTCGGCCAGTGCCTTCTCCAGGTCGGGGAGCAGGGGAGAGACCTGGAGCACGGTGCCGGGTGCGGCAGCGGAGTTGGACATGGTGGTACTCCCGTCGTCGAGGGGTTCGTGACGGCGTGCGGTGCGCCGCGGACACAAGATCCGACCCTCCGCATGCCTTGACGCTGCTCCGGCGTCGGCTTAGCTTCAGCGTTCACGGATGCGGACTGGGTACGCAAGTGTAAACAGCATCAGGAGGTTGTCCCGCACTCGGATCGCCAGACAACAGCACTCCCCCCGGAGATACCCCGGAGATACGCCGACGATGAAGTCTTCCGTTTCTTCCCTCCCGCCCGGACGAAGGCGGCCCCGCACGATGAGCGCGCTGCTCCTTGCGGGCACGGTCCTCGTGTCCAGCGGCTGTGCCGTGGCCAACAGCGCGGGCGGCGACGCCGGTCGCGCCGACGGCCGCACCCTGCGGGTGGTGCTCACCCAGGAACCGCCGACGCTGGAACCCTGCGAAGCCTCACTGACCAGTACCGGCGTCGTCGTCCGGTCCAACATCACCGAACCCCTCGTCGAGCGCGATCCCGTCTCCGGCGATCTGGACCCCCTGCTCGCGACCGGCTGGAAGCAGACCGCGCCCCGCACCTGGACCTTCGACACCCGCAGCGGGGTGACCTTCCAGAACGGCGCGCCGTTCACCGCCGAGGACGCCGCCTTCTCCATCGAGCGGGCCGTCAACTCCGACCTCGCCTGCAACGTCGAGGGCTACGTCTTCGGCAATGACGACCTCAAGGTGAAGACGTCCGGGGAGAACCGGCTGACCGTCACCACCGCGGAGCCCGACCCCATCCTTCCGCTGCGCCTGAGCTTCGTGGAGATCGTGCCGCGTACGACCGACACCAAGTCGAAGGTGCGCATACCGATCGGCACAGGGCCGTACGCCGTCCACGACTGGCAGCCCGGAGCCGCGATCTCCCTCAGCCGCTACGACGACTACTGGGGCAAGGCTCCCGACTTCCCCCGGGCCCGCTACGTCTGGCGCAGCGACGCCAGTGTCCGGGCCGCCATGATCGACAAGGGGGAGGCGGAGATCGCCGTGGCACTCGATCCCACGGAGGCGGAGAAGGACACGACCGTCGCCTATCCCAACAACGAGACGACCGCGCTACGGCTCGACGGCCGCGAGGCGCCACTCGACGACCTGCGGGTGCGCCGGGCGATCGACATGGCCGTCGACCGCGAGGGCATCATCGACGCCCTGCTCGGCGGACTCGCCGAACCGGCCGCCCAGTTGGTGCCACCGGGAGTGGTGGGGCACAACGACAGGATCAAACCGACCCGGCAGGACGTGACCGGGGCCCAGGCCCTGGTCAGAGAGGCGAAGGCCGACGGCGTACCCACCGGCCGGACGATCACCCTGGTCGCCCGCAACGGCATGTTCTCCGGAGTGTCGGAGACCGCGGAGGCGCTGCAGTACCAGATGGAACGAATAGGGCTGGACGTGAGAGTCCGGATGGCCGACACCGCCACCCATCTCCAGTACCAGCTGCGGCCGTTGCCCAAGAACGTCGGACCCGTCGCCCTGCTCATGATGCACGGCAACCAGGCCGGTGACACGGCCTTCACCACCAGCCAGTACCTGCTGAGCGATGGACCGCAGTCCACCTTCGGCAGCAAGGATCTCGACAAGCTCGTCACCGACGCGGGCGCACTGTCCGGCGAGAAGCGGCAGAAGGCCTTCGCCGACCTGCTCGTCCGCCAGAACAAGACCGTCGCGCAGTACTCCCATGTCGCCCACATGAACGGACTGCTCGGCCTTTCACGGTCGATCCGGTACAAGCCGAACTCCGCCACCGGGGACGAACTCCGTCTCGCCGAGGTCGGCCAGGCAAAGGCGGCGAGGCGCTGACATGTTCCCCTTCCTGCGCAAACGCATGGTCTCCAGTGCCATCCCGCTGGTGTTCGTGGTCCTCGGCGTGTTCTTCCTGGCCCGGATGACCGGCAACCCGGTCGACCTCTATCTCCCTCTGAGCGCCACCGCCGAGCAGCGCGCCGAGTTCTCCGCAGCCCAGGGCTTCGATCTGTCGATCCCGGCCCAGCTGTGGAACTACCTCGTCGACGCCGTCCAGCTGGACTTCGGCACCTCCCTGCGGACCGGGGAGTCGGCGGGCGGGATGGTGCTCGACGCCTTCCCCGTCACCCTGCAGCTCGCCGGCGTGACCATGCTGCTCGCCATCACCGGAGCGGTCCTCGTCGGCAGCCTTGCCGCCTACCGCCCCAACTCCCTGGTCGACCGGATCGCCAGCCTGCTTTCGATGACGGCCGCCAGCATCCCCGACTTCTGGTTCGCCATCATGGGCGTACTGGTCTTCGGTGTGAGCCTCGGACTCCTGCCCACCTCCGGCACGTTGGGCGGACCCGAGATCTGGGTACTGCCCATCGCCACCCTGCTGATCCGCCCGTTCGGGGTCCTCGTCCAGGTGGTGCGCGGCAGCATGGTCGCCGCGCTGTCCGCGCCGTACGTCAAGATCGCCCGGAGCAAGGGCGCAGCGCCCCGGCGGGTGATCTTCGGCCACGCCCTGCGCAACGCGGTGACGCCCGTCCTCACCGTGGCGGGCGACCTGACGGTGGGCCTCGTCAACGGCGCGGTGATCGTCGAGACGATCTTCGGCTGGCCCGGCATCGGGAAACTCATGATCGACTCCATCCTCCAGCGCGACTTCGCGGTATTGCAGGCAGCGGTGCTTCTGACCGCGGTGACGATCTTCGCGCTCAACATCCTCGTCGACGTCTGTCACGCGCTGACCGACCCCCGCGTGCGTCAGGCGGTGCCCGCGTGAGCGAAGGAAGCACCATGCCCGGAGAAGTGTCATCCGCAGCCCCCGAGACCGTTCCCGCTCCCGGATCCGCCCCCACCCGCGCCCGCGCGTCGCGCTGGTGGCGGATGCTGGGCCGCGATCGCGCCGCGGCCGTCGGGGCGGTCATCCTCACCCTGGTCGCCCTCGTGGCGCTCCTCGGCCCGCTGATCATCAAAGACCGCGCACAGCGTCAGAACCTGGACGCCTCCCTGCGGCCACCGTCCCTGGGCGACGGGGTGTACGGACTGCTCGGTACAGACGTCCTGGGCCGCAGCGTGCTGGCCCGCCTTGTCGAGGCCGCCGCGACGACCCTGTCCGTGGCCGTCCCTGCCGTGCTGTGTTCGCTGGCCATCGGCTCGGCCCTCGGACTGTGGGCCGGTTACCACGGGGGCCGGCGCGAGAGTCTCGCCATGCGCGTCGCCGACGTGATCCTCAGCTTCCCCTCGCTCCTTATCGCGGTGGTCGTGCTGTACGTCTTCTCGCCCAGCGCCCTGAACATCGTGCTGATCCTCGCCGTCACCCGCGTTCCCGTGTACCTGCGTACCGCGCGGGCGGAGGCCGCCGAACTGCGCAGCCGCCTGTTCGTCGACGCGGCCCGTACCTTCGGCACGCCGAGCAGGAAGATCATCTACTGGCACATCCTGCCGATCGCCCTGCCGACGCTCCTGACGGTCGCCACCCTCGACTTCTGTTTCGTCATGCTCACCGAGTCATCGCTGAGCTTCCTCGGCATCGGCATCCAGCCGCCGGACGTCAGCTGGGGCCTGATGGTCGCTCAGGGGCGGCAGTACCTCCAGACCGCCTGGTGGATCACCGTCCTTCCGGGGCTCGCCATCGTGCTCACCACGGTCTCCGCCACGGTCCTCGCCGCCTGGGCCCGCATCGCCACCGACCCCGCACAGCGCTGGCGCCTGACGCTGCCGACGAAACGCCGCGGCGCCTCCGCCGCCGTTCCTCCGGAGTTGATCCCGTGACGACGACCGCCATCCCCGCACCGTCCGACACCGATGTCCCCGCCCTCGCCCTCGACGTCGAAGGACTCTGCGTCGATCTGAGCACGCCCACGGGGACAGTGCGTGCCGTGGACGGCGTCAGCTTCAGCGTCCGGCGCGGCCGCACCCTGGCTCTCCTCGGCGAGTCGGGCTGCGGCAAGTCCATGACCGCTCTGTCGGTCGTGGGACTCCTTGATCCCGCGGCCGATGTCACCGGCGGCGCGGTCCGCGTCAGGGGCAGCGACACTCTGCGGCTGAGTCCGGCGGAACGCCGCAAGCTGGCCGGACCTGTCCTGTCGATCGTCTTCCAGGACGCCCTGACCGCCCTCAACCCGGTGCAGCCGGTGGGCCGGCAGATCGGCGAGCCGTTCCGCATCCACCGCGGACTCTCCCGGCGCCAGGCCAAGGAGAAGGCGATCGAGCTGATGACGCGCGTGGGCATCCCCGAGCCGAGGCAACGGGCCCGCTCCTACCCGCACCAGTTCTCCGGCGGTATGCGGCAGCGGCTCCTCATCGCGATGGCCGTCGCCCTCGATCCCGACGTGCTCATCGCCGACGAACCCACCACCGCGCTCGACGTGACCGTGCAGGCGCAGATCATGCGGCTACTGCGGGACATCCAGAACGAACGCGACATGGCTCTCGTCCTGATCACCCACGACCTGGCCGTGGTCGCCCAACGCGCGGACGACGTGGTCGTGATGTACGCGGGCACGGTCGTGGAGAACGGAGCGGTGCGGGACGTCTTCGCCGCTCCCCGCCACCCCTACACCCGGGGACTGCTCGACTCGGTCCCCGAACACGCGGTACGCGGGCGCCCGTTGCCCGCCGTGCCCGGCAGCCCGCCCGAGTTGAGCGCGGTGCCGCCCGGATGCGTCTTCCAGGACCGCTGCCCGCTGGTACGCGAACGCTGTGTCCGGGAACGGCCGGTGCTGCGTCCGTCGGGTGAGGGCCGTACGACCGCCTGCCACTTCTCAGAGGAGCTGGCCGATGTCTGAGCCCCGAGCTGCCGCCGCAGCACCCGTCGCACCGCAGGCAGCCGAAGCCAGGCCGCTGTTCGAGGTCAGTGGCGTCAGCAAGAGTTTCGGCAGCGGCCGTCGCCGACTGACCGCCCTCGACGGCGTCGACGTACAACTCGGCAGGGGAGAGATCCTCGGGCTCGTCGGCGAGTCCGGCTGCGGCAAGTCCACCCTGGCCCGGGTGCTGCTCGGGCTCGAACGGCCCGACGCGGGCACGGTGCGGTTCGACGGCACCGACCCGTTCGCCCTGCGCGGCAAGGAACTCCTCGCCTGGCGCCGCCGCGTCCAGATGGTCTTCCAGGACCCCTTCGCCTCCCTCAACGCGCGCATGTCGGCGGCCGACCTGATCGGCGAACCCTGGCGCACCCACCGGGACGTCGTACCGGGCCCGAAGGCCAGGGAGAAACGCGTCCGCGAACTCCTCGCCCTGGTCGGCCTGCGGGAGAGCGACGCCCGCCGCTATCCGGGCGAGTTCTCCGGCGGACAGCGTCAGCGCATCGGCATCGCCCGCGCGCTGGCCCTCGACCCCGACGTCATCGTGTGTGACGAGCCCGTCTCCGCCCTTGACCTGTCCGTGCAGGCGCAGGTCCTGAACGTCCTGTCGGAACTCCGCTCACGCCTCGGTGTCGCGTACGTGTTCATCTCCCACGACCTGTCCGTGGTGCGCTACATCGCCGACCGGGTGACGGTGATGTACCTGGGCAAGGTCATCGAGCACGGGAACACCGAGGAGGTCTTCGACCGGCCCCAGCACCCCTACACCTCCGCGCTGATGTCGGCCGCACCGGTCCTTGACGCCTCCCGGGCCACCGGTGACCGGGAGATCCAGCTCCAGGGGGAGATCCCCTCGCCCTTCGACATCCCCTCAGGCTGCCGCTTCCGTACCCGGTGCTGGCGAGCCGAGGACCTGTGCGCCACCCAGGCGCCGCCGCTCGTTGTCCGCGGGACGACGGGCGCGGCCGACTCCCATACGGCTCTGTGCCACTTCCCCTTGGAGCCGGTGACGGAGTCCGCGGGGGAATGAGCACCCTCTTGTTGCACATATATTGCAAGTAGAGAATGTGTGCAACAAGGAGGGGCGCAGTGAGCGAACCGGTGGTGTTGGGGATCGAGTCGTCGTGCGACGAAACCGGCGCGGGCATCGTGCGGGGCGGAGAACTCCTCGCCCACGTGGTGGCGTCGAGCATGGACGAACACGCTCGCTTCGGCGGCGTGGTGCCCGAGATCGCCGCCCGCGCCCATCTGCACGCCTTCACCCCGGTCGTGCGACAGGCCCTGGCGGACGCCGGTCTGCGGCTGGGGCAGATCGACGCAGTCGCCGTCACCACGGGACCCGGCCTCTCCGGCGCCCTCCAGGTCGGCCTTGCCGGTGCGAAGTCCCTGGCCTACGCGGCGGACGTACCGCTGTACGGAGTGCACCACCTGGCCGGACATGTCGCCGCCGACACCCTCGAGCACGGGCCGCTGCCCGAGCCGTGCGTGGTCCTGATCGTTTCCGGCGGCCACACGTCCCTGCTCCTGGTGCCGGACCTGGTGCGCGAGCCGATCCTGCACCTGGGCGACACGCTCGACGACGCGGCCGGCGAATGCTTCGACAAGGTCGCCCGCATCCTCGGGCTGCCCTATCCGGGCGGGCCCGCCATCGACCGCGCCGCGCGTGACGGCGACCCTGGGGCGGTCACCTTCCCGCGCCCACTGACCCGGGCCGGGGACGACCCGTACGCGTTCTCCTTCTCCGGACTGAAGACGGCCGCCGCACGCTGGGTGGAGCAGCACCGGCAGCGCGGCGCGGAGCTGTCGGTCGCCGATGGGGCGGCCGCCTTGCAGGAAGCTGTCGCCGACGTCCTCACCCGCAAGGCCGTGCGGGCGTGCCGCGACCACGACGTGAAGACACTGATCGTGGTCGGCGGGGTGGCCGCGAACTCCCGTGTGCGGGGCCTGGCCGAGCAGCGCTGCCAGGCCGCGGGCATCGAGCTGCGGGTGCCGCCGATGACGCTCTGCACCGACAACGGAGCCATGATCGCCGCCGTCGGTGACCTGTTGGTCCGCTCCGGCGCCCAACCCGCCCCGCTCGACGTGTCGATCGACCCGTCCGCACCCCTGGAGCACGCGTCCCTCACACCGCTGCCGAGGCCCTCGGTGCGGGCTGCTTGAAGTCACCGCTCACCCTCACCGCTCACCCTTACCGCCCTGCCCGCACCCGTCACCTCGTAGACGACAACTCGTAGGCCACAATGAGCACACGAGGCGACGGGAACCAGGAAGCCGGTGTGAATCCGGCGCGGTCCCGCCACTGTGACCGGGGAGCGATCCTCCCGCACGCCACTGTTCGCGCACGCGGACGGGAAGGCGGAGGCGAGCGACGATCCGGGAGTCAGGAGACTGATCCGTCGCCGATCTGATAGCAGGGGCGAGGACACCCCGGAGAGGATCGACTGTGATCACGTATGCCCGGACGGAGCCGAAGCAGCGCCCGGAACCCGGCAGAAGAGGGGTGCTGGCCGCCGGAGGCGCCCTGGCCCTCACCGCCACCGGCCTGCTCTCCGGCTGTGGCGGGGACGGGAAGGACGGGGGAGGGAGCGACCGGTTCCGCGCCGCCTTCACGTCGGGCGGCTCCCAGGAAACCCTCGACCCCCACGTCGCCCCGAACTTCGTCGACCAGGCCCGCGCCAAGGCCCTCTACGACACGCTCGGTACGTACGCGGACGACATGTCCGTCCGGCCGCGGCTCGCGGAGTCATGGGAGAGCGACGCCTCCGGCACCCGGTGGCGCATCCGTCTGCGCGCGGCGGAATTCCACGACGGGAAGCCCGTCACCGCGAAAGACGTCCTCTACAGCTACCGCCGCGCTGCCGACCCCGACACCGGCTCGCCCTCGCAAGTACTGCTCTCCTCGATCGACTTCGCCGCGAGCAAGGCCGACGGCGAACGGTCCGTGGTCATCAAACTGAAGGCGCCGAACTTCGAGTTCCCCACCGTCCTGGCAGGGCCCGGCACCGAGATCATCCCCGACGGGACGGAGGATTTCCGCAAGCCCGTCGGCTCCGGCCCCTTCACTCATGTGTCGTTCACTCCCGGCGGCATCGCCCGCTACCGGCGCTGGGCCGATCACTGGGACGGTGCTCCGCACATCGCCGAGCTGGAGATCGTCCCGGCGAACGACGAGTCGGCGCGGCTCAACGCGCTGCTGTCCGGACAGGTGCACTACGCCGCCGACATGGCCGGGTCCTCCGTGGAACGGCTCAAGAAGGAGAGCTCGACCCGGTTGCTGACGGCCGAGCGGGCGACCGCGCAGCAACTCCTCCTGCGTACCGGCCGTGAGCCGTTCAACGATCCGCGCCTGGTACGGGCCGTGCAGCTCGGCATCGACCGGGCGGCGCTGGTGCGTATCGCGCTGTCCGGGCACGGTGAGATCGGCGACGACCTGTTCGGGATGGGCCTGCGCGGCTATCCGGACGGCATCGAGCAGCGTGCACGGGATGTCGACGAGGCGCGCGCACTGGTGAAGGAGGCCGGTGCCGAGGGTCTGCACATCACGGTGGAGACGAGTTCCGTCGACGCCGCGTGGGAGCCTGCCGCGGATCTGATGGCGCGGCAACTGCGCGAGGTCGGACTGAAGCTGACGGCCAACACCCGGGCTTCCAGCACCTACTTCTCGGAGATCAAGACGGAGGGCGTCGCCGCCTTCAACACCACCTCCACGCTGCCCGTCTCCGACTTCCTGCAGCAGCGGGTGCGTGGTGGAGCGGCCCGCAACCAGACGCAGTACGCCTCGAAGAAGTTCGACGCGCTCCTTGAGCGAGCCCGGACCACCCGCGACGAGCGGGACCGGCTGAGCCTGCTGGCCCGCGCCCAGAAGATCGCCCGCGACGAATCCGGACTGCTGGTGTGGGCGTTCTCGGATGCCACCGATGCCATCGACCGTTCCGTCCGCGGCCTGCGTGCGGCACCGCCGAACTCTCACGACTGGGCCCGCTTCGACCGGGTCCGCATCGGCTGAGGTGCGCGCCTACATTCTCCGGCGTTCGCTCCTGGCGCTGGTCCAATGCCTGTTCGTACTGGTGGCTGTGTTCGCCGTCGGATCACTCCTACCCGGCGACACCGCCGACGTGCTCCGCGGTGAACTCGGCACCCCCGAACAAGTGGCAGCGCTACGGCAGCAGTTGGGCCTCGACGAGTCGGCCTGGACCCGCTTCTGGCACTGGCTCGGGCGGCTGCTCACCGGCGACCTCGGAAATTCCCTGACCACCGGGCTGCCGGTGGGCGACGACATCGCGCGCCGCACGGGTGTGACGCTGCTCCTTGGTGTACCCGCGTTGCTCCTCGTCACCGTGGTGGCGCCGCTGCTCGGCACCCTGTCCGGGTTGCGTGAGGGCAGCCGCACCGACCGCACGCTGAACGCGGCCGCCGTGCTGCTGCACGCCGTCCCGGAGTTCGTGCTCGGGCTGCTGCTCGTCGCATCGGTGTCCCTGGCGGCCGGACTGCTGCCCGCCACCGCCGTCGGCATGGACACGGCCGCGTTGCTGGCGGAGCCGAATGTCCTCGTGCTTCCCGTCACCGTACTGACGGCCCGGCACTTGTGCGATCTGGCACGCCAGATCCGCGTCGGCGTAGCGGCCGAGCGGCATGGGCCAGTCGCCGAGCATCTACGGCTGCTCGGCATGCGGGAACGCACGGTGGTGCTGCGCCACGTGCTGCCCAACGCTCTGGGCCCCGCCGCGCAGCAGTACGCCCGGTGCGTGGAGGGGCTGCTCGGCGGCGCCGTGCTCGTGGAGGCGGTGTTCGGATTCCGCGGACTCGGCAGTGGCTTCGTCGAGGCGGTGCAGAACCGGGACCTGCCCCAAGTGCAGACGTACGCGCTCCTGTTCGCGGGCACCGCCGTCGCCGTGAACCTCGTCGCCGATCTGGCCGCACACCGGCTCGCACCGCGACGGGAGGTGACGGCGTGATGCCGCCGGAGAAGTGCCGTTCGACAGGAGCGGTACGAGGGCGCATGCCGTGGATCGCCTTCGCTCTGCTGGGCGTGCCGGTGCTCGCGGCCCTGCTGGGTCCGTCGGTGGCGGGGGAGACGTCGCCGGACGAGAGCGCGCTGCCGTCACAGCCGCCCGGCGCGGGGCACCTGCTCGGCACGGACGTCCTTGGACGCGATGTGCTCGCGCTCGTGTTGGAGGGAGGTGCCTCGGTGGTGGGCAGCGCCCTGGCCGCGCTTCTGGTCGGTACGGCCGTCGGGGTTCCGCTGGGTCTGCTGGCCGCGGGGCCGCGGCGTGGTCTCGACGAGACGGTGATGCGTGCCCTGGACCTGCTGCTCGCCTTCCCCGGCCTGCTGGTCCTCATGACCCTGGCCGCGACGGGACACCGGGAGTGGTTCTGGCTGGTGACGGTCGCCGGGATGCTTCAAGTCCCCGCCGTCGCGCGCCTGGTACGCGGCGCCGCGCTCGCGCCGGGTTCCCGCACGGTCGTCGAGGCGCTGCGGATGCAGGGGCACGGCTGGGCGTACATCCATCTCCGGCATCTGGCGCGGGAGTTGGCTGCTCCGCTGGCCACTGATGCGGGCGGCAGGTTCTCCGTCGTGCTGTACCTGCTGGCGTCCGCCAACTTCCTCGGTCTTGGACTGCCCGCTTCCTCGCCGGACTGGGCCGTGCTCATCGAGCGCAACAGCGACGCGCTGTTCACCCAGCCCGCCGCCGTCCTCGTACCCGCAGGGCTGCTGACGGCCCTGTGCGTCGGCGGAAACCTGCTCGTGGACCGCGCCCTCGCCCGGAGGAGAAGAAGACCGTGACCGGTTCCACCGACCTGCCGCTCTTGGAGATCCCGGAGATCTCCGCCCATGCCGACGGGAGCGCGCGCCCGCTCCTGGACCGGGTCGAAGTGACCGTTTCGGCAGGCACCGTGGTCGCTGTCGTCGGCCCGTCGGGCAGCGGCAAGACCACACTCGGTCTTGCGGCACTCGGCGCCTCACGCGGCGGCGTGCGGCTTGCCGGACGTGTCCTGCTTGCCGGGACCGATCTCATGGCCCTCGCGCCGGACGGACGTCCCGCGGCCCGGGCGGGCCGTGCGGCCCATCTGCCGCAGCATCCGGAATCGGTACTGGATCCGGTCCGCCGGGTCGGCGGCGCGCTGACGGAGCTGGCGGCCCTGGGGCAGCCGGGACGGACCGCGCAAAAGGCCGCCGCACGCCGGGCACTGGTCTTGGCCGGACTGGAGTGGGACGCGGTCCGCCGCCGCTTCCCGCACCAGCTCTCCGGGGGCCAACAGCAGCGCCTGGCGCTCGCCTCCGCTCTGGTGACGGGGGCGCGGCTGCTCGTACTCGACGAACCGACGAGCGGCCTGGATCCGGCGCTCGCACACGCCCTGGGCCGGACGGTCCGCCGTCTCGCGGACGACGGCGTCGGCGTACTGCTGCTTAGCCACGACCTGCCGATGGTGCGCAGGACGGCAGAGAGGGTCATCGTCCTCGAGCACGGCCGGGCCGTGGACAACGGACCGACGACGGGCATCCTCGGCACCGGCAGCCCCGTACCAGGCCCCGGGCCATCAGCCGCAGAGCCGACCACCGTCCCCCATCCGGCCACCCGGGAACTGCTCGCCGCGGAACATCGCACCGGGTCGGGCGAGAAGACCGCTCCCAGCACGACCGCCGCGGCCCGGCCGGGCCCGGCCGGAGTCGTGGCCAGGGGGATCGTCGTACGCCGCAGATCAGCCGATCCTCTCGCCGGGCCGGTGTCGATGACGTTCCCGCCCGGCAGCAGGACCGCACTGCTCGGGCCCTCCGGCTCGGGCAAGACGACCTTCGCCCGCGTCCTTGCCGGACTGACGACGCCGACCCAGGGCGAGACGAGCGTCGACGGCCGATCGCTCCCTGGCCGCGTCGACCGCCGCACGACCGCACAGCGCCGCGTCGTCCAGTACGTGCACCAGGACAGCGCCAGTTCCTTCGAGGAACGCCGTCCGCTCATCGAGCAACTGGCGGACACCGCACGGCTTCTGCGCGGTCTGCGCCGCGAGGAAGCGACGACCGAGGCGTGGGAGACCGCCGAAAGGCTGGGCCTTGACGCATCACTCCTGCGCCGCACCCCGTCCCGGCTCTCTGGCGGCCAGCTTCAGCGCTGTGCGCTGGTGCGAGCCCTGACGGCACGTCCGGCACTTCTGATATGCGACGAGGTGACGTCGGCACTGGACACCGTTTCCCGGGAGCGGGTGCTCGACGCACTTCCTGGTCTTCTCGCCCCGGCCGGAACCGCCCTGCTGTTCATCAGCCACGATATGCCCGCGGTGCGGGCGCTCACCGAGGATGCCGCACTTTTCGACGGTGGGCGCTGCGTGCGGCGCGGGCCGCTCGATGAAGTGCTGTCCAATGAGCGGTCATTCATCTGTAACCCTCGTTGAGGGGTGACCCCTTCGTACCGAGAGAGGTTCGCGCGGGTTCCCTCCCCGTTCGCCCCAGGAATGGAGAGAGTCCTGGGTGCCAGACTTCTCTCTACTCCGGAGAATGCCTTGACTGGGAGCCCGTTCCGGGAGGAAGGCTTGATCCGTGCCGATGAAGTGATCGCCGAGCAGCTTGTGGTTTGCTTCTTGGGAACTTTCGGAATCGGCGATCGGGCCCTATTCCGATCCATGCGGTCGGCCGGCCCCGCCCATGCCCTGATTCATGGGCGGAGTGTGATCGCGGTCAGTACGAGGCCGTCCCTGACGGCGTAGCGGCCCGACAGGTCCTTGGGGAAGCCGAGTTCTCGTACGGGAGGCAGAATCCGGGCCGTGAAAGACCCTTCGCCCGCCGCGTCCGGGCCCGGTCGGAAATCGGTGTCCGGCCGGAAGTCCACATCCGCCTCCTCGAAGCCGAGGGAACGGCGGACGAGGGGGTACCAGGTCTTGTAGATGCTCTCCTTGGCGCTGAACAGGACGCGGTCCCAGCGGACAGAGGGGTGCGCGGTGAGATGTTCCTGGACGCGGCGACGTTCGGCCGACAGGCTGATCGCCTCCAAGACCCCTTCGGGGAGCGGTTCGTTCGGGGTGGCGTCGATGCCGAGCGAGCGGACCCGGGTGGTGCCGGCCACGGCGGCGGCGCGATATCCCGCGCAGTGCGTGATGCTGCCGACGACGGCCGCGGGCCAGCGAGGGCTGCCCTTCGGATCGGAGAGGATCGCGGGAGTCGGCCGCCCCAGGCGCTCCAGGGCGCGGTGCGCGCAGTGGCGGCCTGTGGTGAACTCGCGGCACCTCGCGGGAACGGACTGCGCGATGAGGGCTTGCTCGTCGGGGTGCAGCACGATGCCGTCGGGATCGGTGCGGGACTCCTCGATGACGACGTCGTCCGGGACGATGCGGGCCAGCAGCGGCGCCGCGGTGCGGGAGGTCATGGCGTGCCCTCCCGCTCTTCTTCCTTTTCCTGTTCCGGCTTTTCCTGCTCCGGCTTCTGCCCGTCCGATTCGGAGGCGGGCCGGGTGCGGGCCCTGCCGTCGCGCCGGGGCAGATAGACGAGCAGCTCCGTGGCGATGAAGCGGACGACGAACGTGAGCAGGAGGGCGAGCGCGGTGGCGGGCAGGACCGCCATGTCGGCGCGGTGCACGAGCAGGGCGATCAGGGGGATGCGCAGCACCAGGTCGGCGTTGGCGAGCAGCGCGAACCGGCCCAGGCGGTCCGCCCAGTGGCGGTGTTCGCGGCGGTTGCGGAAGAGCAGCAGGTCGATGAGGACGAAGTTCCACAGCACCCCGAACTGGTTGGCCACCACCTCCGCCGCCATGTAGTGCAGGCCGAGCGCTGTCAGCAGGGCGAGGCCGCACAGGTTCGGCAGGAAACCGGTCAGGCCGATCAGGCCGAACGTGACCATGCGTGCGGCCGGGGTCGCGGTGCGCAGGGACACCAGGTGCGCGAGGAATCTGAGGCCCTCGCGCACGGTCGACTTGGACTCGCCCGCGTACCGCTCCTGGAAGGAGAACGGCACCTCGGCGACGGTGCGCGGGCGGCAGCGGATGGCCAGTTCGAGGAGGATCTTGTAGCCGAGGGGCTTGAGGATCCCGGCTTGGGCGTGGACCGTGCTGCGGCGGATCGCGAAGAAGCCGCTCATGGGGTCGCTGATGCCCTTGAGGGCGGAGGGGAAGAGGCCCTTGGTGACCAGCGTCGAGGTGCGCGAGACCGCCACCCGGTAGCGGCCGGAGAGTCCGGCGTGGCTGCCGCCGCCCGCGTACCGGCTGGCGACGACGAGTTCCGCGTCCGTGCGGCGGCCGGTCTCGATGAGCTCGGGAACGAGCGACGGGGGGTGTTGCAGATCGGCGTCCATGACGACGATCCAGCTGGACGTGGCGGCCTTGAGGCCCTCGACGACGGCACCGCTCAGGCCGCCCACGGGCACGCTGCGATGGATGACCGAGACAGGGAACGGGCAGGTGAGGGCGGCCCGCTCGATCGCTGCCGGGGTGTCGTCGGTGCTGTCGTCGACGAAGACGGCCGTGCAGTCCAGGTGCGGGGGCAGGCCGGCGGCGAGCCGGTCGAGCAGTTCCCCGACGTTCTCGGCCTCGTTGAAGGTCGGCACGATCACCGTCACGGAGGTGCGCACGGGACCGTCGGCCGGCTGACCGTCGGCGAGGATCTCGCCGTCGGCTCCGGCTTCCTCGGCGCCGGTGGGGGAGGTGCTCATCGCGGCTCGCTCATTCTCGCCACCTGTCTGCTTGCATGCCTGCTTGCACGGGAACGGGGCAACTTGTAAGGGGAGTCCGGCAGCCGGGCCGGGAGCCGGCTGCGGTGCGGAGACGTCGAGACGCTAGCCGCGACGGGGTGTGGTCTCCACCCCTATCCGTCCCCTTAGCGCGCCGCGGTCGCTGCTTTCCGGATCCGGAGGGGCGGGATCCGGCCGTTCTGGCGAGCAGTCGATGAATGTGAACATGTGTTTGGTTTAACGCGTCGGCCGCACGAAACCGTGCCGTAACAATATGGCGCATCTCACAAGGTGGGTCAGGTGGGCGGAGTTTGCAGCCCAGAGTCGCTGCATCGCATTGACGCGTTCATAGCGCAGCGTCGTGATCTTGGTCATGCAAACAGCTTGTTCTGCGAGTGGATAACGGCCCGTCACATTGACTTCAATTCGATGAGTAGTAGGCGCCTTCGTGACCGGTTCCGGTGAGGGGTTCGTCTTAATGGAATCTGTGCGGACGGGTCGAAGGAGGGGGTGCTTACCCGCCATCGGCCGGACCGTGAGGTGTAAGTCGGGTCTCGCCGGGGAGGCAGATGAAGATCGCGAAGGCGTCGGCGGACGCGTGCCTGGCTCCGCGGTGTCCGGATCGCCTCAGGTGAGCGGGCGTGCGGCACGCGGTGACCAGTTCACTTTCTGGCATCCTCACAAATGGAATTACAAATTCAACATACGGCCGGGGTAGCGGAGGTCCATCTATCACATTCACGGCCGGAGTGGGGAGGGCTGAACGTTGCGAGTCCCCGTGGATTTGAGGGGGTGACCACGCTTCTTTCGGGGCTACCTTGTCGCCAAGATTGAGTCATAGTTGAGTTGATTCTGGAGCGACGGCCGAGAGCGGAGGGGAGGCGTTTGGATCTGCCCTGGTATCTTGCAAAACGGCTCGGATGGTCGCTGGATGGGCGCTGTATCTAAAAGCGGGCCGATGCAGAGTGAGCTAATTTCCTAACGGGGAGGAAACCACGCTATGAGTCTGGTCGAGCGAGTTGATGAATTCGCTGTCATTGGGGAGATACTGACAAAAAGTGCAGAGCGGTCCTCCCATGTGGTGGTGGTGAGAGGCGCGGTGGCCACCGGCAAGAGCGAGCTCCTCAACGGGGTCGCCGAGCTGGCTGAGGCACGGGGCGTCACGGTTCTCAAGGCCACCGGCCTAAGGACGGAACGCCGCACTCCCATGGCGGTACTCGGCCAACTCCTGCTCGGCGACGCACAGATGGACACGACCGACCCGGCGCGGGGCGCGGCGGCGGCCTGTGCGGAACAGCTCCTCGATGACGCGCGGTTCACCGCGATGCTGCGCGACCCCGACTCCGAGCGGGAGGAACACGTACGGGCCCAGGTCATGAGGTCGCTGAGCGGTGCCCTGCTCGGCCCGGCCGGAGGCGGCCCGCTCGCCGTTCTCGTGGACGACGTCCAGTACGCCGACATCCCCTCCCTGCAGTGCCTGCAGTACGCGATGCGCGAGCTGCGCGCGAAGCCCCTGACGATCGTGCTCGCCCTGCGCACCGGACCGCATCCCGCCCGGCCGCTGTTCGGCGCCGAACTCCTGCGCCACCCCCGCCTCACCCAGCTGCGCCTGACGCCGCTCGGCGAGCGGGCCACCGTCGACCTGCTGCACCAGCACGTCGACGAGGCAGCTGCCCGCCGCCTCGCCCCGGCCGTGCACCGCGTCAGCGGCGGCAGCCCGCTGCTCATACGGGCTCTGATACACGACCTCATAGAAGACGCCGTGACCACCGGCGACCCCCATCCCGCGCCCGCGGGGCCCGTCGTCGGCGCCGCCTACCGGCAGTCCGTGCTCAGCTGCCTCCACCGCGGCGAGCCCGAGCTGCCGGCCGTCGCCCGGGGCCTCGCGGTCCTCGGTGACGACGCGACCCCCGGTCTCCTCGCAGACCTGCTCCGACGCAGCCCGGATGCCGTATCGTCGGCCCTGCGCGAACTTGAGTCGGCCGGGCTCATCGGCGCAGGATCCTTCCGGCACGACGTGGCGCGCACCGCCGTTCTCGACGACATGGCTGCCGTGGAGCGCCTTGCCCTGCACCGCAGGGCCGCCGAACTCCTGCGCCACCTCGGCGCCGAACCACCCGTCGTCGCCCGACACCTCGTGGCCGCCGGCGAAGCCGGGGACGCGGAGTCCCTCGACGTGCTGTGGGACACGGCCACCCGCGCCCGGCGCGACGAGGACGCCTCCTTCGCCATCGACTGCCTTCAGCTCGCCGAGGAGGCCTGCCACGAAGGGGCGCGGCGCGGCGAGATGCTCGCCGAACTGACGCGCCTCGTATGGCGGTTGCGCCCGGCCACCCTCGGGGCCCACTTGCGCGCGCTGCGCTCGGCCTTCGACGAGGGCTGGCTCGGCGAACAGGCCGTTCCCGTGCTGCTCTCCGGGCTGCTGTGGCAGGGCAGGTTCGAGGAAGCCGTGGAGGTCGCCCGCAAGTGCCAGGGCGCCTACGAGGGTACGTCCGTCGCCGCGCTCTACCTGATGACCGGCTCCGTACGCGCCACCTACCCCGGGCTGAGCGAACGGCTCGCCCCCGACAACTGGATGCCCGCACAAGGCGCAGCGGACGGCATGAGCGCCCGCGGTGGTGATCCCGCGCACAAGGCGGGCGCGGCCCTGCACCTGACCCTGAGCCGTGGCTGCGAGCCGCATGTCACCGACCTCGCCGAGGCCGTCCTGCAGGGTGCCCGTCTCGGTGAGTGCACCCTGGACGCGCTGACCTCCTCGCTCTCCGTGCTGATCTACTCCGACCGCCTTGAACGGGCCGCACACTGGTGTGACGCGCTGCTGCGCGATGCCACCAAGCTCGGCGGCCCCGGGTGGCAGGCGCCGCTGTCCGCTACCCGGGCTCAGATCGCGCTGCGGCAGGGCAGTACCGAGGAGGCCGTCCGCTATGCGGAGAACGCCCTGTCGTGGATGACGCCCGGCAGTTGGGGCGTTGCCATCGGCTCTCCGCTGGCCACCCTCGTCTCCGCGCACACCGTGATGGGGCAGTACGAGGAGGCCATGGCCCACCTCGATCAGTACGTCCCCGACCGGCACCACGAGACCCGCTACGGCATCGAACTGCTGTATGCGCGCGGTCAGTTGTACGCGGCGATGGGGCGCAGCCACCCGGCGCTCGACGACTTTCTGCTGTGCGGGGAGCTCATGACCCGCTACGGCATCGACCAGCCGGCGTTCGTGCCGTGGCGGTCCGCGGCCGCGGAGGTCCACCTGCGCACCGGCGGCGGCGCCGAGGCCGAGCGGCTCGCCAAGGAACAGCTGGCCAAGTGCGGTCCCGGGCAGTCCCGCACCAGGGCCCTGTCCCTGCGCGTACTTGCCGAGGCCGGCGGGCCGCGCCACCATCATCTGCTGCGCGAGGCGGTGGAGGAGCTGGAGTCCTGCGAGGACCGGCACGAACTGGTGCGGGTGCTGGGCGCGTTGAGCCGCTCGCACCACGCCCTGGGCGAGCTGGGACAGGCGCGGATGATGGCGCGGCGCGCCTGGCGCATCGCCAAGGGTGCGCGGGCGGAGGCACTCTGCGCGCGTGTCGTGCCCTACAGCGACAGCGAGGTGACCGCGACCACCGAACGGCCTGCGGAGGTCGAGGGCGCTGCCCCCGACGAACTGACCGACGCGGAGCGGCGCGTGGCGACGCTGGCGTCGTTCGGGCACAGCAACCGTGAGATCGCGCGGAAGCTCTTCATCACGGTGAGTACCGTCGAGCAGCATCTGACCCGGGTCTACCGGAAGCTGAATGTCACCCGCCGCAAGGATCTACCGCACTACCTGCTCGCGGACACCGCGTGCTGACGGGGGCTCGGGTCGAGGCGTAGCCGTCGGCTCCTCCGGGCAGCGTTGCCCGGAGGGCGGAGTCAGCAGTCCGTGTCCCCCTCACAGCGGTGTGTGTCAACGCCGCCGACGTGAAGCAGCCGGTCGGCAACGCGTCGCGCGATCTCGGCGGAGCGGGTGGAGAACACCACGGCCCCGGTCGACGCCGTGTATTGGTCGAGCACACGGCAGATGATCTTCTCCGAGGCGACATCCACGTCGTCGAGTGGCTGGACGAGAAGCAGCAGCGGCGGAGTGTGTAACAGGGCACAGCCGAGTGACACGCGGGAGAGCAGGCCGGGGGAGAGTCCCCTACACGGGGTGTTCCGGACGGCGTGCAGGTCGAGGGCGTCCGCCAGTTCCGAGGTGCGCTGCTCGGCCCGCTCCGGGGACAGACCCTTCTCCGTCCCGGACTCCACCAGAGCGTCGTGCACCGGGAGGTCGGGTCTGGGTATCGTCGAGGGGGCGAGGCCGACGAGCCGTTCGACGGCCTCCGGTTCGTCGTGCGCGTCCACGCCGTACACCGAGACGGAAAGGCCCGGTCTGCTCTCGGCGAGCAGACCGGTCAGGAACCGGTCCGCGGCGATGTCGTCCGAGACGGCGGCCACGCAGGTGTGCCGGGGGACCCGGAGCTCGCAGCCCTGCTCGCCCGCCGTGTCCGCCGCGCCGTCTGCCGTGTGTCGTACCTCCAGGGCCAACCGTTCCGGCCGGTTTCGACCGAGCATGCCGCCGGGGCGGTGGTCATGCACGGGAAACTTTCGCCTGTCCGGCCCTGGATGCATGAAATCTCCCTCTCGAAGCGAACGGTTCGTAGTTCGGCGCACGTAGGCTCCGTGCCGGGCAAGCGTGTGGACACAACGGATTATTTCAAGGTTTCGCCTGGATTTCGTACGGTCTTCAGGAGCAAGTTCACACTACTAAAGTAGTCACTGCGCCCCGAACACCATTTGGTTCCTCGTACGTCTTTGCTGTTGTCGTGAGTTCGGGGCCTCGCAGATCAACGTTCGGGACCAGGCTGCGGGTTGTATCTGCAAACTGACTCTTCTGAACTCGCGGATGCAAGCCTTCATGTATCTATGGCGTGTCGCCGCCTTGTGCCGCTCATGTTCCCATGTCTTTATGTCCGATGGCCGCCTGGGGGCGGCGGTGTTACCCCTGCAAATCTAGGAGACGCAAGGGGGTGCTCAGGGGTTTACCGCTGACCCGCACATCCCGGGATAATCACAGTGCACCTTCGGACGTGCCGTGCGTCGGAAGCGGTTCGCGGGCCCGCCGGTCCCTGGTGGGGTGCGGGCCGCACCGATCGCGGACCCCCTCCCGCTGCTGCCGGAGCCCGGCCCTCGCGGCCGTCCGAGAACGTATCGCCGGGCCGGCCCCACCACGGACAGAGGAGTTTCCGTTGGTTGCCCTCAACGGCACATTGCACGCCGGAACAACAGAATCCATCACCATGCTCGGCCCGGACTTCCCCTTCGCGTACGACGAATGGCTGGCGAGCCCGGAGGGTCTCGGACAAATTCCGGTGGGCGAGTTCGGTACGCCGGTCGCGGTCATCGGCGCGGGATTGTCCGGCCTTGTTGCCGCGTATGAGCTCATGCGGCTCGGAATGCGCCCCGTAGTCTACGAGGCGGGTCACATGGGTGGCCGAATGCGATCGGCCGGTTTTGATAGCCGCCCGGATGCGGTGGCCGAACTCGGTGCCATGCGGTTCCCCGCTTCGGCGGCCGCACTTCAGCACTATCTCGACCTGACGGGCCTGCGGACCCGTCCATTCCCCAACCCGCTCACCGCGGCCAGCGGCAGCACCGTCGTGGCACTCGGCAACGACCGGCATTACGCGCGCCATGCAGCTGAATTGCCGGATATATATCAAGAAGTAGGCACTACATGGGACAAGGCATTGCAGGAGGATGCCGAGTTCTTCGCGATGGACGATGCGATCAGGCGCCGTGACACCGAAGCCATCAAGGCCATCTGGAACCCCCTGGTGCGCCGCCTCGACGACCAGTCCTTCTACGCCTTCGTCGCCTCGTCGCCGGCTTTCGATTCGTTCAGGCACCGGGAGATCTTCGGCCAGGTCGGCTTCGGCGCGGGCGGTTGGGACACCGATTTCCCCAACTCCATGCTGGAGATCCTGCGCGTCGTCTACACCGGCGCCGAGAACGACCACCGGCTCGTCGTCGGTGGTTCCCAGCAACTCCCGCTGCGCCTCTGGTCGTCGGCGCCCGACGACCTCGCCCACTGGCCCGCGGGCACCACCCTGGAGTCCCTGCACCGCGGCGGGCCCCGGGGCGCGGCCCGGCGCATCACGCGCACCGCGCGCGGCATCACCGTCCACGACGAGAGCGGCGCCTCGCACACCTACCCGGCGGCCGTCTTCACGCCCCAGAAGCGGACCCTCGTCACCAACGTCCGCTGTGACCGCGGGCTCCTCCCACAGCCCACGTGGACGGCCGTGGAGCGCAGCCACTACATGGGCTCATCCAAGCTGTTCGTCCTCGTCGACCGGCCGTTCTGGCGCGAACGCGACCCGGAGACCGGCCGCGAGATCATGAGCACCACCCTCACCGACCGGCTGCCCCGCGGCGTCTACCTCTTCGATGAGGGGCCGGACCGCCCCGGCGTCATGTGCCTCTCGTACACCTGGAACGACGACTCCCTGAAGATGGCGCCGCTCAGCGCGGAGGAGCGCCTCGACAGCGTCCTGGAGGCTCTCGCGGACATCTACCCCGACGTCGACATCCGCTCCCGCATCATCGCGCCCCCGCGCACCGTCACCTGGGAGACCGAGCCCCACTTCATGGGTGCCTTCAAGGCGAACCTGCCCGGCCACTACCGCTACCAGCGACGCCTGTTCACCCACTTCATGCAGGACCAACTCCCCGCGGCGCAAAAGGGGTTCTTCCTCGCCGGTGACGACGTCTCCTGGACGGCGGGCTTCGCCGAGGGCGCCGTGACGACGGGGCTCAACGCCGTGTGGGGCGTCGTGCGCCATCTCGGCGGCGCCACCCGGCCGGGCAACCCGGGGCCCGGCGACCTGTTCTCCGCGCTCGCCCCGATCGATCTGCCCGACGACTGAGACGAGCACGCGCACGGCAGGGGCCCCGGAGTTGGACTCCGGGGCCCCTGCCGTGCGTTGTGATCTGTAGCGGTCCGGCCAGGCCGGTCAGGTCTGCGCACGCCGCAGGAAGCCCCGTATGCCAAGCGTGGCGAAGAGCGAGATCGCACCGACGAGCACCACCAGGGTGATGGGCAGCGGGATGTGCTCCACGTGCGGCGACGTGACCGCGCGCATGCCCTCACTGGCGTACGAGAGCGGATTGGCGCCGCAGATCACCTGGAACCAGCGGACCTCGTCGAGGGCGCTCAACGGGAACTGTGTCGACCCCGTGAACAGCAGCGGCATCAGGACCAGCGTGAACATGACGTCCACCTTGTCGCTGGAGACCGACGTGCCCAGGCAGAGCCCGATCGACGCCCCGGCTATGGCGCCGAGCAGAGCGATGCCGAGCGCGGGCACCGTACGGCTGACCGGCCAGGACAGATCGAGCAGCACCATGCCGACCGGCGTCATCATCAGCGACGCCACAAAGCCGTACAGGCCGCCGAAGATGATCTTCTCGACGGCGACAAGGCGCAGCGAGATCGGCGAGAGCAGCCGGTCCTCGATCTCCCGTGTGTACGAGAAGTCGACGACCAGCGGAAGCGCCGTGTTCTGCATGCCGCCCAGAAAACCGTTCAGGGCCAGCACGCCAGGCAGCAGTACCGCGCTGTAGTCGCCGTCCACATAACCCGCGTCGCTCAGGAGCACGCCGAAGACGAAAAGCGTGAAGAACGGCTGGATGATGGCCTGGCCGATAAAGGTGGGGAACTGCCGCAGGGCCACGAAGATGTCCCGCCATATGATGGCGCGAAACGTATGCAGCTGCCCGTGGGCCGGCGGAGTCGGCGCGCTCTTCGCGGGCGCCGCGGTCGTCGCACTCATCGCAGGTTCTTTCCGGTGAGATGAAGGAAAACGTCTTCCAGGGAAACCCGCCCGATGCCCACGTCGGTCACCCGGTAGCCCCGCCCTGTCAGCGCCGCGAGCGCCCGCGGCAGCGCCTCGACCGGCTCCGAATCCGTGTAGATCCGCAGCTCGCAGGCGTCACCGGGCGCCGACTGCGCCTGGGTGTCCACTTCGTCTACCTGCCGTACCCCCGCCAGCTCCGTGAGCAGCTTGATCACCTGGTCGGGGCCGTCGGGGGCCCGCACCGTCACCGAAAGCGTGGAGTGTGCGGGCAGCAGTGCGCCGAGTCCGTCAGGCGTGTCGAGCGCCAGCATGGTGCCCTGGTCGACGATCCCGACGCGGTCGCAGAGCTTCGCTGCCTCGTCCATGTCGTGCGTGGTGAGGACGACCGTCACGCCCTGCTCGGTGAGTTGGGCGACCCGCTCGTGCACGAAGAGCCGTGCCTGCGGGTCGAGCCCGGTGGCGGGCTCGTCGAGGAAGAGCACGCTCGGCCGGTGGATCAGGGCGCGCGCGATCATCACCCGCTGCACCTGGCCGCCCGACATGTCGTCGACCTTCGACTTCCGGTACGAGGTGAGACCCATCTGGTCGAGCAGATCGTCGGCGCGCTGCCGCCGCTCGGCCCGCGGCACCCCGTGATACGTCGCATGGAACAGCAGGTTCTGCCGGACCGTCAGGGACCGGTCGAGATTGTTGCGCTGCGGCACGACGGCAAGAACACGCTTCGCCCGCCGGGGCTCCGCCACGACGTCCACGCCGTCGATCAGGACGCTGCCCGAAGTCGGCCGCACGCGTGTGGTCATCATGCCCACCGTCGTGCTCTTTCCGGCGCCATTGGGGCCGAGCAGGCCGAACACCTCGCCCCGGCGCACTTCAAAGTTCAGTCCATCGACTACGCGCCTCGAATTCGACGAGTACTGTTTCACTAGGTCTTCAACCCGGACAGCATTTTCCACGATCCTCACCCTAGAGGTGGGCCTGGCCAGGCAGAACCCCTATCTCTGAAGGCCCTTCGGGTTGCATAGGGGACTTCTAGGGGTACGGAAGCAAAAGCAGCCCTGTTAGCCTGCGAACGTATTCTGGACAAGTTTGCCCAATGCCTTTTCGGGGCGTTGTCGGCGCATTATCGGTGAGCCATGATTCGGCCGGTGCTACGGAGTGGAACATTGAGCGACTTCGCGGAATTCGCAGCCCCCTTGTACGCGGCCCTCAAGGACAAGCCCGAGGCGGAACAGCGGCGTCGGCTCCGCGAACTGGTGGGCGAGCAGGTCGCAGCGGTGCTCGGCGCGGGTGGCACCGACGGCGGCGAAGCGCCGCGCCCCGCACCGGACATGACACGTCCTTTCCTCGACCTCGGCCTCGACTCCCTGACGGCGGTGGAGCTCCACCGCCGCCTCAAGCAGGCCACCGGCCTCTCCCTGCCCGTCACCGTCGTCTTCGACTACCCCAGCGCCGACGCGCTCGCCCGTCACCTGCGCGCCGAACTCTTCGACAGCGCCGACGACAGCACCCCCCTCGTGACGGCGCGCCGCGACGACGACGAGCCGATCGCCATCGTCGCGATGAGCTGCCGACTGCCGGGCGGAGTCGAAACCCCCGAAGGGCTCTGGCAGTTGGTCGCCGAAGGCACCGACGCCATCAGCGGCTTCCCCACCGAGCGTGGCTGGGACCTCGACGCCCTCTACGCCCCCGACGCCGACCGTCCCGGCACCAGCTACGTCCGCGAGGGCGGATTCCTGCACGAGGCGACCGACTTCGACGCAGCCTTCTTCGGCCTCTCACCGCGCGAGGCCCTCGCCATGGACCCGCAGCAGCGGCTCCTCCTCGAATCGTCCTGGGAGGCACTCGAGCGCGCGGGCATCACGCCCGACTCACTGCGCGACTCCGGCACCGGCGTCTTCGTCGGCGCCGAGACCCAGGAGTACGGGCCGCGCCTGGGCGACGCCGCCGACGGCATGGAGGGCTACCTCGTCACCGGTACCGCCGCCAGCGTCGCGTCGGGCCGCATCGCCTACACCCTCGGCCTGCAGGGCCCCGCCATGACCGTCGACACGGCCTGCTCGTCCTCCCTGGTCGCCCTGCACCTCGCGGTACAGGCACTGCGCCAGGGCGAGTGCGCGCTCGCCCTGGCCGGAGGCGTCGTCGTCATGGCCTCGCCCGGTTCGTTCCTGGCCTTCAGCCGCCAGCGCGGCCTGGCCCCCGACGGCCGCTGCAAGCCCTTCGCCGAGGCCGCGGACGGCACGGCATGGGGCGAGGGCGTCGGCATTCTGGTCCTCGAGCGGCTGTCGGACGCGCGCCGTAACGGCCACCAGGTCCTCGCGGTCGTACGGGGTTCCGCGGTGAACCAGGACGGTGCGAGCAACGGCCTCACGGCGCCCAACGGTCCCTCGCAGCGGCGCGTGATCCGCACAGCTCTGGCAAGTGCGGGGCTCACGGCCGGTGACGTGGACGCGGTCGAGGCCCACGGTACGGGTACCACCTTGGGCGACCCGATCGAGGCGCAGGCGCTGCTCGCCACCTACGGCAAGGACCGGCCGGAGGGCCAGGACCCGCTGTGGCTCGGGTCGCTGAAGTCGAACGTCGGCCACACGCAGGCCGCCGCCGGTGTCGCCGGAGTCATCAAGATGGTCATGGCGATGCGCGAGGGCATCCTGCCCAAGACGCTGCACGTCGACGAGCCCAGCTCGCACGTCGACTGGTCCGCCGGGGCCGTCGAGCTGCTGACCGAGGCGCGCGCCTGGCCACAGCGGCAGGACGGGGCGCCCCGCCGGGCCGGTGTGTCCTCGTTCGGCATGAGCGGGACCAACGCGCACGTGATCATCGAGCAGGCGCCGCTCGACGTTCCGACGGTGGACGACGTGCCCGCCGGGCCCCCGCAGGTGGTGCCGGGCGTGGTGCCGCTCGCGCTGTCGGGCCGGACCCCGGAGGCGCTGCGCGGCCAGGCTGCCCGGCTGCACGAACGGCTGCTTTCCGAGCCCGGGACGGGCGCCGCAGAGTTCGGCTGGTCCCTGGCCGTGGCGCGGTCGCGGTTCGAGCACCGGGGTGTCGTGGTCGGACAGGACCGTGCCGAACTCCTCGACGGACTCGCCCACCTCGCCCGGGAGGGCGTGACGGGTCCCGGCGTGATCGTGGGCCGGTCGGACGCGGGTACGGCGGCCGGCGCGGATGCCGCACGCCCCGTGTTCGTCTTCCCCGGGCAGGGTTCGCAGTGGGCCGGGATGGCCGTGGAACTCCTCGACTCCTCACCGGTGTTCGCCGCGAGCATGGAGGAGTGCGCCGACGCGCTCGGACCGTTCGTGGACTGGGACCTGTTCGAGGAACTGTCCGGCGACAACTTCGACCGCGTCGACGTGGTCCAGCCGGTCCTCTTCGCGGTGATGGTGTCCCTCGCCGCCGTGTGGCGTGCGGCAGGGGTCGAGCCCGCCGCGGTCGTCGGGCACAGCCAGGGCGAGATAGCCGCCGCGTGCGTGGCGGGCGCCCTGTCCCTCGAGGACGCGGCGTGGGTCGTGGCGCTGCGCAGCCAGGCCATCCTGGAACTCTCCGGCAGGGGCGGCATGGTGTCCGTACCCCTGGCCGAGGAACGCGTGCGGGAGCTGCTCACCGCGTGGGGCGACCGCATCTCCGTGGCCGCCGTCAACGGACCGTCCCACGTGGTGGTCTCGGGTGAGACGACGGCCCTGGAGGAACTCGTGGCGCAGTGCGCCGCCCAGGACATCCGGGCCCGCACCATCCCCGTGGACTACGCCTCTCACTCCGTGCAGGTCGAGGCCGTCGAGGAACACCTGGAGAGGGTTCTGGCCCCCGTCGCGCCCAGGACGCCCGACGTGCCGGTGTACTCGACGCTCACCGGCGACTGGCTGGACGACGGCTCCCCGATGGACGGGGCCTACTGGTACCGCAACCTGCGCCGGACGGTCCTCTTCAAGCAGGCCGTCCACGGGCTCCTCGCCGAAGGCCACGACCTGTTCCTGGAGATGAGCCCGCACCCCGTGCTGACCGTCCCCGTGCAGGCTGCCATCGAGGAGACCGGCCGCGAGGACACGGCGGCCGCCCTCGGTTCGCTGCGCCGCGACGAGGGCGGCGCGACCCGCCTCGCCGCGTCCTTCGCCGAAGCACACGTCAACGGCGCCGAACTCGACTGGCGGGCCCTCTACCCCGGCGCCGCCGTGCACCCCGCCGTCGACCTGCCCACGTACGCCTTCCAGCGGGAGCGCCACTGGCTGGAGGCCACACCGGCCGCTGCCGCCGCCCTTGCCGGTCCGGCCGCCGACGAAGCCGAGGAACGCTTCTGGGAGGCCGTGGAGCGCGCCGACCTCGCGGAGCTGACGTCCACGCTCACCGACGTCGACGAGGGCCCGCTCAGTGCCGTCCTGCCCGGCCTCGCGTCCTGGCGGCGACAGCGCAGGGAACGCTCCGTCGTCGACGGCTGGCGCTACCGGGTCACCTGGAAGCCGCTCCGCGGCAGCCTCACCGCGCCGTCCGGGATCGCGGGCGGCCGCTGGCTGGTCGTGGTACCGACAGGTGCAGCAGGCCACCCGTGGGCGGCAGGCGCCGTCGAGGCACTGGCCAAGGCGGGCGCCCGTCCCGTCGAACTGAACCTCCACACCACAGAGCTGACACGAGAATCACTCGCCGCGCGACTGCGTGACGTCGCCGCGGACGGGGAACTGTCCGGCGTCCTCTCCCTCCTCGCCCTCGACGAGCAGCCCCACCCCGGCCACCCCGACGTCCCGGCCGGGCTCGCGGGCACGGTCGCGCTCCTCCAGGCCCTGGGCGACGCGGAGACCGAAGCACGGCTCTGGGCGGTCTCCAGCGGCGCCGTCTCCACAGGCCGCAGCGACCGGCTCGCCCACCCCGCCCAGGCCCAGGTGTGGGGACTCGGCCGGGCCGCCGCCCTCGAACACCCCGACCGCTGGGGCGGCCTCGTCGACCTGCCCGCGACACCGGACGCCCGCACGGGGGCCCGGCTCGCCGGGGTCGTCGCCGGCGCCGGCGACGAGGACCAGTTCGCCGTGCGCGGCTCCGGAGTCTTCGTGCGCCGACTCGTCCGCGGCGAGGCAGCGGGCGCCGAACCGCCCCGGCACACCGAGTGGACCCCCCGCGGCACCGTCCTCGTGACGGGCGGCACCGGCGCCCTCGGCGGACACATCGCACGGCGCCTCGCCCGCGAGGGCGCCGAACACCTCGTCCTCACGAGCCGCCGCGGCCCGGCCGCACCCGGCGCCACCGAACTCACCGCGCAACTCCAGGAGCTGGGGGCTCGCGTCACCATCGTCGCCTGCGACGCCGCCGACCGCGATGCCCTCGCCCGACTCATGGACGGCATCCCCGCCGACATGCCCCTGACGGCGGTCGTGCACACGGCAGGGACCCTGGACGACGGGGTCCTCGACGCCCTCACCCCCGGCCGGATCGAGGGCGTCCTGCGCTCCAAGGCCACTGCGGCCCGCCACCTGCACGAGTTCACCCGCACCCTCGACCTCGATGCGTTCGTCCTCTACTCGTCTGCGTCCGGTTCCCTCGGCAGCGCCGGACAGGCCAACTACGCCGCCGCCAACACCTTCCTCGACGCGCTCGCCGAACAGCGCCGCGCCGACGGACTGCCCGCCACCTCCATCGCCTGGGGCACCTGGGGCGGCGGCGGCCTCGCCGACACCGCCGTACGCGCCGACCGGGCGCGCCGCGACGGCATGCCCCCCATGGACCCTGAACTCGCCGTCTCCGCCCTGTGGCAGGCCGTCGAACGCGGCGACACCACCGCCGTCATCGCGTCCGTGGCGTGGGGCACCTTCCTGCCCGGCTTCGTCGCAGCCCGGCCGGGACCGCTCTTCGCGGAACTGCCCGAAGCACGCCCCACGGCCCCGGCCGACACCACCGGATCCACGAGCGGCCCCGGCACCGCCACCGCACCCGACTGGGTGCGCCGGCTCGCCCCGCTCCCCGCCCCCGAACGCGCCACCGCCGTGCTCGCCTTCGTCCGCTCCCAGGCCGCCGCCGTACTCGGGCACCCCACACAGGACACCATCGAACCCACACGTGCCTTCCGCGAGTTGGGCTTCGACTCGCTCACCGCCGTAGAGCTGCGCAACCGCGTCCAGGCCGCCACCGGGCTGCGCCTCCCGGCCTCCCTCGTCTTCGACTACCCCAGCTCCGTCGGCCTCGCGGAGCACCTCGCCACCGAGCTGTTCGGGAGCGGCGCGGATGCGACGCGGGCCGCCGCGGCGGGCCAAGGCGCGACGGTGAACGGTACCGGCACGGCCGACGACCCCATCGCGATCGTGTCGATGAGCTGCCGCTTCCCCGGCGGCGTCCGATCGCCCGAAGAGCTGTGGCACCTCGTCGCCGAGGGCAGGGACGCCATGACGGAGTTCCCGGCCGACCGCGGCTGGGACCTCGCGAATCTCTACCACTCCGACCCCGACCGCCCGGGCACCAGCTATGTCCGCGAAGGCGGATTCCTCGACGGGGCCGACAAGTTCGACGCGGACTTCTTCGGCATCTCCCCGCGCGAGGCGCTCGCGATGGACCCGCAGCAGCGCCAACTCCTCGAATCATCATGGGAGTTGCTCGAAAACGCGGGCATCGACCCGACGGTGCTGCGCGGCAGCCGTACCGGAGTCTTCGTCGGCTCCAACGGCGAGGACTACATATCCCGCATGGCGACGGTCCCCCCGGAGATCGAGGGCCACGTCCTCACCGGCAACGCCGTCAGCGTCATGTCGGGACGACTGTCGTACGCGTACGGCCTCGAAGGCCCCGCCGTCACGGTGGACACCGCCTGCTCGGCGTCCCTGGTCGCCCTCCACCTCGCCGCACAGGCGCTGCGCCAGGGCGAGTGCGACCTGGCGCTCGCGGGCGGCGTCACGGTGATGTCATCCCCTGACACATTCGTGCAGTTCAGTCGTCAGCGTGGGCTCGCGGTGGATGGTCGTTGCAAGGCGTTCGCGGAGGCTGCGGATGGTACGGGGTGGGGTGAGGGTGTCGGGCTGCTGCTCCTTGAGCGGTTGTCGGATGCGCGCCGGAATGGCCATGAGGTGATGGCGGTGGTGAGTGGTTCGGCGGTGAATCAGGATGGTGCGAGTAATGGGTTGACGGCGCCGAACGGTCCTTCGCAGCAGCGGGTGATTCGGGCTGCGTTGGCGAGTGCGGGGCTTGCGGCGGGTGATGTGGATGCGGTGGAGGCGCACGGTACGGGGACGACGTTGGGTGACCCGATCGAGGCGCAGGCGCTGCTTGCGACCTACGGGCGGGAGCGGGGCGAGGGGCGGGAGCCGTTGTGGCTGGGCTCGGTGAAGTCGAATCTCGGTCATACGCAGGCCGCGGCGGGTGTTGCCGGTGTGATCAAGATGGTCATGGCGATGCGGGCGGGTGTCCTGCCGCCGACCCTGCACGTCGACGCTCCGACGTCCGAAGTCGACTGGTCGGCGGGGGCTGTCGAGCTGTTGACGGAGGCGCGGGAGTGGCCTGAGCGCGGTGATTCCCCGCGGCGGGCGGGTATCTCGTCGTTCGGCGTGAGCGGAACCAATGCGCACGTGATCGTGGAGCATGCGCCGGAGATCGTCGAGGAGGCTGAGGCGGCCACGGATGCGCAGCTGCCTCCGGCGATCGTGCCGTTGGTGGTGTCGGCTCGGAGCGCGGAGGCGTTGCGGGCGCAGGTTGACTTGGTGCGTGAAGTTGCCGTGCATGTCGGTGGGTTGCGCTCGCGCTCGGTGAGTCCTGTGGATGTGGGCTGGTCGCTGGTGTCGGGGCGGGCGGAGCTTGAGCATCGGGCTGTGCTTCTGGGGGAGCGTGAGGTTTCCGGGGCTGTGGTGGAGGGGCGCCTGGGTGTTGTCTTTACCGGTCAGGGCAGTCAGCGGATCGGTATGGGCCGGGGGCTTTACGAGGCCTTCCCGGTGTTCGCGGACGCGCTGGACGAGGTGTGCGCGCATCTGGACGCGGTCCTTGATCGGCCGCTGAAGGACGTCATGTTCGGTGATGATGCGGAGCTGCTTGGGCAGACGGGTTATGCGCAGCCTGCGTTGTTCGCGGTGGAGGTGGCCCTGTTCCGCCTGGCTGAGTCGTTCGGGGTGCGGCCGGAGATACTCGGTGGGCATTCGGTGGGTGAGCTTGTTGCGGCGTACGTGGCTGGGCTCTGGTCCCTGGAAGACGCGGCCCGGCTGGTGGCTGCCCGGGGCAGGCTGATGCAGGCGCTGCCCGAGGGCGGGGCGATGCTTGCGGTGCAGGCGGCGGAGGCTGACGTACTGCCGCTGCTTGAGGGCTTGGAGGGGCAGGTTGGTCTGGCGGCGGTGAACGGTCCGTCGCAGGTGGTGCTCTCTGGTGATCGTGCCGTCCTGGAGGGTGTGGCCGGGTCGTTGAAGGGTCAGGGGCGGAAGGTGCGGTGGCTGAAGGTCTCGCACGCCTTCCACTCTCCGCTGATGGATCCGGTGCTGGAGGACTTCCGCAAGGTCGCGCAGAGCCTGGCGTATGAGCCCCCGGCCCTGCCGGTCGTCTCGAATCTGACGGGTGAGCTGGCCGAGGCCGCTGAGCTCCAGGACCCGGAGTACTGGGTGCGCCATGTCCGCGATGCGGTCCGCTTCCACGACGGCCTCAACTCCCTCACGTCGTTCGGGGTGTCGACGCTGCTCGAACTGGGCCCGGACTCCGTCCTGACCGCGATGGCGCACGACACCCTCACCGAGCCCGAGGCCCAGGCGGGTCTGATTGCGGCCCTGCGCAAAGACCGCCCCGAGCCCGACACGTTCTTGACCGCCCTGGCCCAGGCATACGTACGAGGCGTCGACGTCGACTGGACGCCCCTCTACGAGCCCATCGCCACCCGCCGCCGCGTGGATCTGCCCACCTACCCCTTCCAGTCGCAGCGCTACTGGCTGGAGTCGGCCCAAACCGTGCCCGCCGCAGCCTCCGGTGAACCCGCCGTGAACGAGGTCGAGGAACGTTTCTGGGAGGCTGTGGAGCGCGAGGACCTGGCGCTGCTCTCCGCCGAGCTGGACGCCGAGGGCAGTGGTGCCGGTGCCGCGCTGGGCGAGATTCTGCCGGTCCTGTCGTCGTGGCGACGGCAGCGGCGGGAGACGTCCACGGTGGGGCGGTGGCTCTACCGGGAGTCCTGGAAGCCGCTGACGGGGCTTACGCGGGCTGCCCATTTTGGTACGTGGTGGGTGGTTGTGCCGGAGGGCAACTCGGACGAAGTGGCGTATCCCTGGGCCGAGGCCGCAGTGGCGGGACTTGAGGAGCGGGGCGCGAAGGTGTCCCGTATCGCGGTGGCCCGGGACGGGCTACAACGAGCTGACCTGGGTCGACGACTGCGTGAGCTGCTGGACGACGACCCCGCCGGTGCCCCGCAAGGTGTCCTGTCGTTGCTCGCCCTCGACGACTCCGCCGGCTCGGTCCACCCGGCCGTGAGTGTGGGCCTTGAGGGAGTGCTCGTACTGCTGCAGTCGTTGGGAGACGCAGGTATCGAGGCGCCGTTGTGGGCCGCGACGTGCGGGGCGGTGTCCACAGGGCGCTCGGACCGGCTGACGTCGCCGTCTCAGGCGACTGTGTGGGGCATGGGCCGGGTGGCGGCGTTGGAGTATCCGGAGCGTTGGGGTGGCCTCATCGATCTGCCGGTGAACGTCGATAGGCGGGCGCTGTCGCGGTTTGCCGGGGTGCTTGCGGGTGTTGGTGGTGAGGATCAGTTGGCGGTGCGTGGGTCGGGTGTTTTTGTTCGTCGTTTGGTGCGGGTTGAGTCGGAGTCGGCTGTTCCGGTTGGTTCGGTTGGTTCGGCTGGTTCGGTTGGTTCGGCCGGTTTGGGTGGGTTTGTTGGTGGGTGGTCGGCTGGGGGGACTGTGCTGGTCACTGGTGGTACGGGTGCGGTTGGTTCGCATGTGGCGCGGTGGTTGGCGCGTGAGGGGGTGGAGCGTCTTGTGTTGACGAGTCGGCGTGGGTTGTCGGCGCCGGGTGCGGGTGAGTTGGTTGGGGAGTTGGAGGGGTTGGGGGCTCGGGTTTCGGTGGTGGCTTGTGATGTGGGTGATCGGGGGGCTCTTGCGGGGGTGTTGGAGGGGATTTCGGAGGATGTGCCGTTGAGGGGGGTGTTTCATACGGCGGGTGTGTTGGATGACGGTGTTCTGGATGCGATGTCGGGTGAGCGTTTGGCGACTGTGTTGCGGCCCAAGGCTGAAGCGGCTTTGCATTTGCACGAGTTGACCCGGGACAGCGAGCACCTGACGGCATTCGTGCTCTTCTCGTCCGTCGCGGGCTCTATGGGCGTCGGCGGGCAGGGCAACTACTCGGCGGCGAACGCGTACCTCGACGCACTCGCCGAGCACCGGCGTGCGCTCGGGCTGCCCGCGGTGTCCCTCGCCTGGGGGCCGTGGGCCGAGAGTGGCATGGCCGCCGACGGCGGAGTGGTGGAGCACCGGGTCCGGGAGAGCGGCATGCCCGCGATGGCCCCGGACTTGGCCGTCGCCGCCATGGCCAGGGCCATCGATCCGGCCATGCCCGCCGCCGTCACGCTTGCCGACGTGGAATGGGCCCGGTACGCGTCGAGCTATCGCACGGCACGCCCCTGCCATCTGTTCGACGAACTGCCCGAGGCCAGGATGGGCGAGGCAGGAGAGACGGGCATAGCAGGAGGGGCAGGAAAGGGGAGCTTCGCGCCGGGAAGGGCGGGAGCTTCGTCCGATCCGTCGTCCGACAAATCCCTCGCGGATCGGCTCGCGGCGCTCCCGTCGGCTGAGCGCCAACGAGAGATCCTCGACTTCGTACAGACCTGCGTCGCCACCGTCCTCGGCTACCCGGCCACCAAGACGGTCGACGCGACACGCCCCTTCAAGGATCTCGGCTTCGACTCCCTGACCGCGGTGGAACTGCGCAACCTCATCGGGGCCGCCACCGGGCTGCGTCTCCCGGCCACCCTCGTCTTCGACCACCCGACTCCGGCCGCCCTCGCGGGCCACCTGCGCGGTGAACTGCTCGCCGACCTCGCCGACCTCGCCGACCTGGACGGCCCTGTCGGCGGCGCCGGAAGGGACACCAGCACCTCGGGTTCCGCTCCGGCGGCCTCCGCGATGGCCGACGATCCCCTCGCGATCGTGTCGATGAGCTGCCGCTTTCCGGGCGGTGTTCGCTCACCGGAGGACCTGTGGCGGCTGCTCCACGACGGCAGGGACGCCATCGGGGATATGCCTGACAACCGCGGCTGGAACGTCGACACTCTCTTCCACCCGGACCCGAGCAACCCGGGTACGAGCTACGTCCGTGAGGGCGGCTTCCTCCACGACATGGCCGACTTCGACGCTGATTTCTTCGGGATCTCGCCGCGTGAGGCGCTCGCGATGGACCCGCAGCAGCGGCTGCTCCTGGAGACGGCGTGGGAGGCGTTCGAGCGGGCGGGCATCGACCCGGCGACCCTGCGCGGCAGCCGTACCGGCGTCTTCGCCGGCACCAACGGCCAGGACTACGAGGATGTGCTCCGCACCGCACCTGACCGGGGCGAGGGCTACCTCGGGACCGGCAACGCGGCAAGCGTCGTCTCGGGACGACTGTCGTACGCGTTCGGCCTGGAAGGCCCTGCGGTCACGGTGGATACGGCCTGCTCGTCCTCCCTGGTTGCCTTGCATCTGGCGGCGCAGGCGCTGCGCCGGGGTGAGTGCGATCTGGCGCTCGCGGGCGGTGTGACGGTGATGTCGACGCCGGACACGTTTGTGGAGTTCAGTCGTCAGCGTGGGCTCGCGGTGGATGGTCGTTGCAAGGCGTTCGCGGAGGCTGCGGATGGTACGGGGTGGGGTGAGGGTGTCGGGCTGCTGCTCCTTGAGCGGTTGTCGGATGCGCGCCGGAATGGCCACGAGGTGTTGGCGATGGTGAGCGGTTCTGCCGTGAACCAGGATGGGGCGAGCAATGGGTTGACGGCGCCGAACGGCCCTTCGCAGCAGCGGGTGATCCGGGCTGCGTTGGCGAGTGCGGGGCTTGCGGCGGGTGATGTGGATGCGGTGGAGGCGCACGGTACGGGGACGACGTTGGGTGACCCGATCGAGGCGCAGGCGCTGCTTGCGACCTACGGGCGGGAGCGGGGCGAGGGGCGGGAGCCGTTGTGGCTGGGCTCGGTGAAGTCCAACATCGGCCACACGCAGGCCGCGGCGGGCGTCGCCGGTGTGATCAAGATGGTCATGGCGATGCGAATGGGAGTGCTGCCGCAGACGCTGCATGTCGATCGGCCGAGCAGCCATGTGGACTGGTCGGCGGGGGCTGTTGAGCTGTTGACGGAGGCGCGGGAGTGGCCTGAGCGCGGTGATTCCCCGCGGCGGGCTGGTGTGTCGTCGTTCGGTGTGAGCGGAACCAACGCGCATGTGATCGTGCAGCAGGCGCCGGAGGCCGTTGAGGAAGTCGAGGTGGCCACGGACGTCGAGACTCCTTCGACGGTCGTTCCATGGGTGGTGTCGGCGAAGAGCGCTGCTGCCCTGCGGGTGCAAGTGGAACGGCTGCGAGAAGTCGCGCCGGTTGATGGCAAGTTGGATCCTGTGGATGTGGGCTGGTCGCTGGTGTCGGGGCGGGCGGAGCTTGAGCATCGGGCTGTGCTTCTGGGGGAGCGTGAGGTTTCCGGGGCTGTGGTGGAGGGGCGCCTGGGTGTGCTCTTTACCGGTCAGGGCAGTCAGCGGATCGGTATGGGCCGGGGGCTTTACGAGGCCTTCCCGGTGTTCGCGGACGCGCTGGACGAGGTGTGCGCGTATCTGGATGCGGTGCTTGATCGGCCGTTGAAGGATGTGATGTTCGGTGATGATGCGGAGCTGCTTGGGCAGACGGGTTATGCGCAGCCTGCGTTGTTCGCGGTGGAGGTGGCCCTGTTCCGCCTGGCTGAGTCGTTCGGGGTGCGGCCGGAGATACTCGGTGGGCATTCGGTGGGTGAGCTTGTTGCGGCGTACGTGGCTGGGCTCTGGTCCCTGGAGGACGCGGCCCGGTTGGTGGCTGCCCGGGGCAGGTTGATGCAGGCGCTGCCCGAGGGTGGGGCGATGCTTGCGGTGCAGGCGGCGGAGGCGGATGTACTGCGGCTGCTTGAGGGCTTGGAGGGGCAGGTTGGTCTGGCGGCGGTGAACGGTCCTTCGCAGGTGGTGCTCTCCGGTGATCGTGCCGTCCTGGAGGGTGTGGCCGGGTCGCTGAAGAGCCAGGGGCGGAAGGTGCGGTGGCTGAAGGTCTCACACGCCTTCCACTCCCCGCTGATGGATCCGGTGCTGGAGGACTTCCGCAAGGTCGCACAGAGCCTGACGTACAACGCTCCGAAGCTCCCGGTCGTCTCCAACGTGACCGGGGAGCTCGCCACCGCCGCACAGCTGCGGGACCCGGAGTACTGGGTGCGCCATGTCCGCGATGCGGTCCGCTT
>NZ_JBVIHP010000003.1:0-17612 GCF_055570235.1 Streptomyces sp. NPDC031274
CTGGGGCTGGCCCCGGGGGTGGGGGGGGGAAAAAACCTCTTTCTGGTGGGGGGTTTGGGGAAGGAACGGGTGGGGGGGGGGGGGGGGGGGGGGAAGCCCCCCCCCCCCCCCCCCCCGCCTCGATCTGATCTCCCTCGCGGCTTACAGCACCGCGGAGAGGAATTCCCGGGTCCGCTCGTGCTCCGGCTCCGTGAAGATCTTCTCCGGTGTCCCGGATTCGATGACCCGGCCCGAGTCGAACATCAGGACCTGGTCCGAGATGTCCCGGGCGAAGTTCATCTCGTGGGTCACACAGAGCATCGTGATGTCCGTGGTGTGTGCGATGTCTCTGAGGACGTCGAGGACGCCTGCCACCAGCTCGGGGTCCAGCGCGGATGTGACCTCGTCCAGGAGCAGCACCTGCGGGCGCATCGCGAGGGCGCGCGCGATCGCGACGCGCTGCTGCTGGCCGCCCGAGAGCTGACTCGGGTACTTGTCGATGTGCTCGGTCAGCCCGACCAGGTCGAGCAGCTCGCGGGCGCGCTGCTCCGCCTCGTCCTTGGAGAGGCCGAGCACCTGGACCGGCGCCTCCGTGATGTTGCGCAGGACCTTCATGTTCGGGAAGAGGTTGAACTGCTGGAAGACCATCCCGATGTTCTTGCGGACCTCGCGGATGTACTTCTCGCTCGCCGGCACGAGCTTGCCGTTCTTGCTCTCGTGCGTGAGGTACTCGCCGCCGACCTTGATCGTGCCCTCTTCGGGCTTCATCAAGGTCATCAGGAGCCGCAGGATCGTCGTCTTGCCGGATCCGGAAGGGCCGATCAGCGTGACGTGCTTGCCCGACGCGACGGAGAAGTCGAGTTCGTCCAGGACGACATGACTGCCGAAGCGCTTGGTGACCTTGTCGAAGCGGATCAGCTCGCTGCCGTCCACCGTGGGATTGACGGTTTCGTTCGTGGTGCTGCTGTCAGCGGACAAGGCGACGCTCCAGGACTCGCAGAAGGACGGAAGCCGGGTAGGCAATGACGATGAAGGCGATACCGACGATGCTGATGGCCTCGTAGGTGAAGGTCGCCTGGGTGAATCCCTTGGCCTCGCCCAGCATGTCCAGGGCGCCGATGGCGGCGATCTGCGGGGAGTCCTTGAGCATGGACACCACGTAGTTGCCGAGGGCGGGGATCACGCGGCGGATGGCCTGCGGCAGGATGATCGCGGTCCAGGTGCGGCGCTTGGGCAGGCTGAGCGCCGTGGCCGCCTCCCACTGGCCGACGGGAACGCCTTCGATGCCCGCTCGGTAGACCTCGGCGGTGTACGTCGAGTAGTGCAGGCCGAGACCGACGATGCCCGTGGTGAGCGGCGACATCGTGGGGCCGAACTCGGGGACGACGGTGAACAGGAAGAACAGCTGCACCAGCAGCGGAGTGTTCCTGATGAATTCGGTGACGGCCGTCACCGGCCAGCGGATCCATGCCTGCTCGGAACGTTGTGCGATCGCCCAGAGCAGACCGAGGGAGAACGCGATCAGGGTGCCCCAGCCAAGAGCCTGGAGGGTGACGAGCACCCCGTCCCAGAACTTCGGCATGAAGTCTTCGACGTTGGACCAGTCCCAGCTCACTTGGCACCCCCGGTGACGGACAGGTCGTCGATCGACGACTTGGAGCGCAGCCCGCTGAAGAGGCCGAGCTTCTCGGGCGCCTGGCCGACCTTCGACTTCGCGTGCCGCTCAAGGAGCCGCATCCCTCGCGTCAGGAGGAAGGCGAGCACGAAGTAGACCACCAGGAGCACCGTGTAGACCGGGGCGCTCTCGGCGGTGACGAGCCGCCACAGGTTGCCCGCGAAGGTCATGTCGGCCACCGCGATGAGCGAGACCAGAGAGGTGCCCTTGAGCAGCTCGATCAGCAGGTTGTTGAACGGAGGAAGCATCTCCGGCCAGGCCTGCGGAATCTCGATCTTGCGCAGGCGCTGCCCCTTGGTGAAGTTCAGCGCAACCCCCGCCTCGCGCTGAGCCACCGGTACGGCGGCAAGAGCGCCGCGCACGATCTCCGAGCCGTACGCCCCGTACGTCATCCCGAGGGCCAGCACACCGGCGGCCATCGGCATGAAGCTGAAGCCGAACAGCATCGGCACCGTGAAGGCCATCCAGAACATGAAGACCAGGGCCGACGTGCCGCGGAAGATCTCGAAGTAGATCCCGGCCAGGAAACGCACGATCCAGAGCGGCGACGTACGCAGAACGCCGATCGGGAAGGCGATCACGAAGGCCAGGGCCGCGCTGTAGACCGTGATCTGCACGGTGATCCACAGACCGGGCAGGAACCACGCCCAGATGAAGTCCGCCGTCATCATCAGGAGGCTCCCTTCACCGGCGGGCACAGATCGTCGAGCGTCAGATCGGTCATCTCGTCCTTGGTGAAGCCGAACTTGCCGACGACCCGCAGCAGTTCGCCGCTCTTCTTCATCTTGTGGAGCTCTTTGTTGAAGGCGTCGCGCAACTTCTTCTCGGAGAGCCGGAAGGCGAAACCGCCCGCGCCGTACGCGGGCTTGCCGTCCACCTTCGGCTGGAAGGCCTCGGTCACCTCGGCGCGCTTGCTGCCCTTCACCACGTCACGGGTGGTGATGGCGGTGCCCGCGAAGGCGTCGACCCGGCCCTGCTCCACCGCGGCGAGGCCCGCCACCGGGTCCGGCAGGATGAGGATGTTCTTCACTCCCGCCGCCTCCGCGTAGGCGATCTCCGCGTACGCGGTGCCGCTGGCCAGTTTGAGCTTCTTCTTGACGATGTCCTCGTACCGCTTGATCCCGTGCGGGTTGCCCTTCTTCACGATGAAGGCGTCGAGCATCAGGTAGTCGGGGTCGGAGAACAGGACCCGCGCGCAGCGGGCCGGGTTGATGTACATGCCCGCGGACACGACATCGAACTGCTGCGCCTGGGTGAGCCCCGGGATGAGCGCGCCGAACTCGGTCGGTACGGCCGTCACATGCGGCACACCGAGCCTCGGGAAGATCACCTTGGCGATCTCCGGCGCCTCGCCGGTCACCTCGCCCTGCTTGTCGATGTAGCCGAACGGGAGTTCTCCCGCGACGCCGATCCGCACGGTCCCCGCATCGCGGAGCCGACTCAGCAGATCCCCGCCCTCAACCTTCCCCTCCTCCGGAACCTTGACGCACCCCGCAGCCCCCATAGCTCCGAGCGCCGCTGCTCCTGCGAGCAGGGAGCGGCGGCGAAGCCTGCTGCCTGTGGATCTCTCGTTGTTCTCATGTGGTGGAGCCATGGGCGCGCGGCTACCCGACTCGAAGCAAAATATGCGGGCCAATTTCGGCCCCTGATGCAATCGTTGTGGTCTTGACCCAGGGAGGAGCATGGGACACATGGCAGACCGATTCATCGAAGTCTCCCTCGCCAAGCGGGGAGTTCAGTGCACGGCAAAGCTGCTCGACGACCGGGCCCCTGTGACCTGCGCGGCAGTGTGGGAGGCGCTTCCGCTCAGCGAGGACGTCTATCACGCGAAGTACGCCCGCAATGAGATCTACGCCCTCTTTCCGGCTTTCGCGGACCGCGAGCCGCCCTTGGAGAATCCGACAGTCACCCCCATTCCCGGCGACCTCTGCTATTTCTCCTTCAACGGGACACAGTTGGGCACGCAGTCCTACGGGTACGAACCGGCCGCGGACGTGCGTGCGGGCGCCACGGTCGTGGACCTCGCCCTCTTCTACGAGCGCAACAACCTGCTGCTCAACGGGGACGTGGGCTGGGTTCCCGGCATCGTCTGGGGGCAGGTCGTCGACGGCCTCGACCGGATGGCCGAGGCCTGCAACGACCTGTGGCGCGGCGGCGCGCAGGGCGAGACGCTGAACTTCCGCAGAGCGTAGATCCCGTCCGCGGCGTCAGTCGGCAGACGGGCGGCGGACGGGCGGCAGTCGGGTGGTAGTCAGCCAACAGCGGGCGGCGCGATCTGCGCGCCGCCCGCTTCGTACAGCGCGTGCGCGGCCCGCAGGACGAGCGCGTCGGCGTGCCGCGCCGCCACGATCTGCACCCCGATGGGCAGCCCGTCGCGGTCCACCCCGCAGGGAACGGTCGCGGCCGGCTGCTGCGTCATGTTGAAGGGGTACGTGAACGGGGTCCATCCCGTCCACCGACGATGGCCTGAACCCTTCGGAACCTCCGCCCCCGCCTCGAAAGCGGTGATCGGCAACGTCGGAGTGATGAGGAGGTCGTACGTCTCATGGAAGCGGCCCATGCGACGGCCGAGCTCCATGCGTACGTCAACCGCGGCGAGGTAGTCGAGCGCACTGGCCCGGGCGCCCTGCGCACAGATCTCCTGCAACCCCGCGTCGAGCAGCTTCCGCCGCTCGGGCGGCAGGTGCTGGACCACCCGCGCCGCGCCGCTGAACCACAGGGTGTGGAAGGCCTCCACCGGGTCCGTGAAGTCCGGGTCGGCCTCCTCGACGTATGCACCCTGCGCCGCGAGGGACTCCACCGCCTGCCGCACCGCGGCGGCGACCGCGGGCCGCACCGCCACCTGGTTGCCGAGCGAGGGCGAATAGGCGATGCGCAGACCGCGTACGCCTCCTTCGATACCCGCGCGGAAGCTGCCCTCCACCGGCCCCAGCTGTGACCAGTCGCGCCAGTCCGGGCCGCTGATGACATCCATCAGGAGCGCCGCGTCCGCCGCGTCCCGCGTCATCGGGCCGACGTGCGCCAGCGTGCCGAACGCGGACGCGGGATACAGCGGCACCCTTCCGTACGTCGGCTTCAGCGCGAAGATGCCGCAGAAGGAGCCCGGGATCCGCACCGAGCCGCCACCGTCCGTGCCGAGCGAGACCGGCGCCGCGCCGAGGGCCACGGCGGCCGCACCGCCGCCGCTGGAACCGCCCGCGGTGCGCGAGGGGTCGTACGGATTGCGCGTGATCCCGCTCTGCGGGCTGTCCGTGACGCCCTTCCAGCCGAACTCGGGCGTCGTCGTCTTGCCGATGAACACCGCGCCGTGCTCGCGCAGCCGCGCCACCGACGGCGCGTCCTCGTCCCAGGCCCCCGCCGCACTCACGGTCTTCGAGCCCCGCAGCGTCGGCCCGCCGCGCTGGAGCAGGATGTCCTTGACCGAGACCGGCACCCCGTCCACGAGCCCCCGCGGCTCACCGCGCCGCCACCGCTCCGTACTCGCCTCGGCCTGGGCGAGCGCTTCGTCGGAGTCGATGCGCACGAACGCGTTCACCGTCGGCTGCACGTCCCGCGCCCTGCGCAGAGCGGCCCGTGTCGCGTCCACCGGACTGAATTCGCCTTTGGAAAAGGCATCGACGAGTTGTACCGCGGTGAGATCCGTGAGCTCGGTCATGCACGCTCCTCAGGGGGAGGGAAGTGGCTCGGAAATGATCAGTGCCCGCATCGGTGCGATCGGCGCCCGTATCAGTGCTCGCATCTGTGCCCGCACCGGTGCCCGCATGTCCGGGGAATGATCAATTCCCCGGTACATACCCACGTTTCTTGTCGACCACGTTGGACAGGGGCCGTCCGGCCGCCCACTCCTCGTACAACTCGACGAACTGCGAGCCCAGTTCATCGCGCCAGCCGACCACGTCGCCGCTCATGTGCGGGGACACAAGGAGACCCGGCGCCGTCCACAGCGGGCTGTCGTCCGGCAGGGGCTCGCGCTCGAAGACGTCGAGCGCCGCCCCCGCGATCCAACGCTTCGACAGGGCGGCCGCGAGATCGTCCTCCACGACGAGCGCGCCGCGCCCGATGTTGATGAAGCGCGCCGACGGCTGCATCATGCCGAAGCGCCGCTCGTCGAACATGCCGCGCGTGTCGTCCGTGAGCGGCGCCGCGCAGATCACCCAGTCGGCCCGCGCCATGAGCCGATCGAGTTCGTCGGGGCCGTGGACGCCGCTGCGAGCGCTGCGGCCCACGAGGGCGGTGATGATCCCGAGCCCCTTCAGCATGCGGACGATGGCGTGTCCGATCGGGCCCGAGCCCACGACACACGCGCGCGTGCGGGCAATTCGCTGGGTCTCGCGGTGCTGCCAGGTGCGCTCTTCCTGGAGTTCGAGGGTGCGCGGCAGATCCTTGGCCATGGCCAGGACGAGAGCGGCCACGTACTCGGCGATGGGCTGGTCGAAGACCCCGCGGGCGTTGGTGACCAGCGTGTCGGACTCGGCGAGTTCGGGGCACATCAGGCGGTCCACGCCCGCGCTCGCGGTGTGCACCCAGCGGGGCCGCGGCCCCTCGCCCGGCCAGGCCTGACGCACCGCGTCCGAGAGGAAGTTCCACACCAACAGCACATCGGCGTGGGGGAGTTGGTCCGCCAGGCTGTCCGCGTCCGCGTGCAGGATCCGGGCGCGTCCCGTGAGGCTGCCGAGACGGGGCGGCGGGGCCGGGGACGGGGCGTCAAGGACCAGAACGGTTGTATCGGACATCGGATCAGAGGTCGATTCGGACATCGGGGAGAAACCGTTTCGCAATGAGAGTCCGCTTCCCTGAGTTTTGTGTCGGCCAGAGCCGTCTGAGATGCGCGGATTGACCACGCTCGCACCTGAAACTACCTTCGTCAACAGAGGTGCTCTACCACAAGCACCCCACGACTGAGTACGCTCCGTGCGAGGTCGTAGCACACTCTGTAGCGCTTTCTTCGCGCCTTTTGCCCCATCCCGACGTCCCGGCGCGTCGCCGGTTCCGCATCTCCCGGCCCCCGGCCGGTCCCTCAAATGCACGCACGCACGAACTTGGGGCCTGCTCATGGACGTCTCCTTCCTCGGCGGACCACACCCTCAACGCGGTGTAGGTGTCGTCGCACCCTTCGACTTCGCACTCGACCGGGAGCTCTGGCGCTGGGTGCCGGACGAGGTCTCCCTCCACCTGACACGCACCCCGTACGTTCCCGTCGAGGTGAGCCTCGACCTGGCACGACTCGTCAGCGAACACGAAACCCTCGGCGAGGCGGTGCGTGCTCTGAGCGCCGCCGAACCCGAAGTCCTCGCCTATGCCTGCACGTCGGGCAGCTTCGTCGGCGGCATCGCGGGCGAGCGCGCGATGTGCGAGGCCATGCACCGCGAAGGCGCGGTCTCGGCCGTCACCACATCGGGCGCGCTCCTTGAGGCGCTCGACGATCTGGGCGCGCGGCGCATCGCGCTCGTCACGCCCTACACCTGGTCGGTGACCCAGTCCCTGGAGCACTACCTGGCCGAATCGGGTGTGTCCGTGACCGGGCGCGCCTATCTGGGCCTGACCCGGCACATCTGGAAGGTGCCCTACAAGGACGTGGCCGAGATGGCGCGCAGGGCGGTGCTCGGCGGCGCCGACGCGCTCTTCATCAGCTGCACCAACCTCGCGACGTACGACGTCATTCCGCAGCTGGAGGCCGAGCTGCGGATGCCGGTGATCTCGGCGAACCAGGTCACGATGTGGTCTGCCCTGCGCCGTCTGGGTACCCATGCCGTAGGGCCGTACCAGGCGCTGATCAATCCGAGTGCCAGGCCGGGCGCGGGCCCGGTCGCCGGGCCGGGCGAGCTGCCCGGCGTGGTACCGATCGATCCGCCCCAGGGGCTGCCCGAAGGACCACCACCGCTGCCTTGAAGGAGGCTGGAAGTGACGGCACTTGGATTCCTCTATCCGGGTCACTCGGCTGAGGACGACTACCCCCGTATGGAGCAGATGCTGGGGAGCGATGTCCGGCTGCAGGTTGTCCACACCGACATCGGCGAGGACGCGCACCGGGTCGACGCGCTCCTGGAGATGGGGTCGACGGCACGGCTCGCCGCCGGGGTCGAGGAGCTGCGCATGGCCGGCGCGGAGGCGGTGGTGTGGGCCTGCACCAGCGCGAGCTTCGTCTTCGGCTGGGAGGGCGCGCACGACCAGGTCCGCGCCCTGGCCAGGGCGGCGGGCCTGCCGGCGTCCAGCACGTCCTTCGCGTTCGCCCATGCGGTGCGTGAGGTCGGCGCGGGCCGGGTCGCGGTCGCCGCGACCTATCCGGAGGACGTGGCGGCGCTCTTCGCCTCGTTCCTGAAGGCGTCGGGCGCGGAGGTCGTCTCGACGCGGGGGAGCGGCATCATCACGGCGGCGGAGGTGGGCACGTGGGGCTGGGAGGAGGTCAGGGCCATGGCCCGCGCGGGCGACCATCCGGACGCCGACGCCGTCCTGCTCCCCGACACGGCACTGCACACGGCGGCGTACGTCCAGGCGCTGGAGGAGGACCTCGGCAAACCGGTCCTGACGGCGAACCAGGTGACGGTCTGGGAGGCCCTGCGCCTGTCCGCGCGCAGGGTGAACGCGCCGACACTGGGCGCACTGTTCACGAAGGAGCCGGTGGTGCAGGTCAGGGAGTAGCCAGGCGCCCGCCCGCGGAACGGAACGCCCTCGTCCCCCGGGAATAAAACGGAGCCACCCTCCTGTTGCCGCCTGCGAAGCAAGAAACTCGCAAAAGCACGCGCAGCAGGAGGCAGGCCCCGTGACAGTGGACCCGAGCGACGACATCCGCGGCGACCGGCACGGCACCGCGCCGGTCCCGCTCTCCGTACTGGACCTGGTGACCGTGGGAGCGGGCCGGACAGCCACCGACGCCCTGCGCAAGAGCGTGGAGATCGCCAAGCTGGCCGAGGGCCGCGGATACCACCGCTACTGGGTGGCCGAGCACCACTCCATGCCGGGCGTGGCCTCGTCCTCCCCGGCGGTCATCCTCGCCCACCTGGCCGCCCACACGGACCGCATCCGCCTGGGCTCGGGCGGCGTCATGCTGCCCAACCACGCCCCCCTCGTCATCGCGGAGCAGTTCGGCACCCTGGAGGCGATGGCCCCGGGCCGCGTCGACCTGGGCCTGGGCCGCGCCCCGGGCACGGACGGCGCGACCGCCGCCGCCCTGCGCAGGACCGATCGCCTCAATGAAGGCGCCGACGACTTCCCGCAGCAGCTCGTCGAGCTGACCCGGTTCCTGGACGACGACTTCCCCGACGGACACCCGTACGGCCGTATCCACGCCGTCCCGGGCCCGGTCCAGGCCACCTCGCCCGGCGGCGTCCAGTCCCCGCACCGCCCGCCCCTGTGGCTGCTCGGCTCGTCCGGCTTCAGCGCCCGTCTGGCCGGAGTCCTCGGCCTGCCCTTCGCCTTCGCGCACCACTTCTCCGCGCAGAACACGATCCCGGCGCTCGACCTCTACCGGGAGTCGTTCAAGCCGTCCGCGGTCCTCGACGAGCCGTACGCCCTCATCGGCGTATCGGCGCTCGCGACCGACGAGGAGGGCGAGGCCCGGCGTCAGGTGCTGGCCGCCGCCCTGAACATGGTCCGCCTCAGGACCGGGAAGCCGGGGCTCGTCCCGACTCCCGAGGAGGCTCAGGCGTACGAATTCAGCGAGATGGAGCGGGAGTTCGTCAACAGCTGGAACTCCAACGTCATCTACGGCACCGCCGACCAGGTCCGCACCGGCCTCGACGACCTCGCCAAGCGCACCGGGGCCGACGAGCTGATGATCACGGCCAACGCGCACAGCGGCGAAGCGCGGCTGCGTTCGTACGAGTTGATCGCGGACGCGTACGGACTGCCCGGCGCGTAGCCGTCACGCCCAGCTGCCACGCGTAGCCCTCAACCGGCACCGGCGCCGAGCAGCGCGGAGATACGATCCGGCGCCACCGGGCGGGAGTACAGCCACCCCTGCCCGGTGTCGCACCCGATCCGCCGCAGCCGCGCCGCCTGCGACGTGGTCTCCACGCACTCCGCGGTGACCGTGAGCCCGAGGCGGTGCGCGAGCTGGACCAAGGCCTCGACGATGACCTCGTCGGCGGGGTTGATGTGCGCCTCGCCCGCCTCCGCGTCGTACTGGAACCCTCGTACGAACGAGCCGTCCAGCTTCAGGACGGACACCGGAAGCCGGCTCAGGTACGCCAGGTTCGAGTACCCCGTGCCGAAGTCGTCGATGGCGATCCGCACCCCCATGTCACTGAGCGACTGAAGGGCTTGCAGCGGGCGGCCCGCCGAGCCCATCACCGCCGACTCGGTGAGTTCGAGCTGGAGCAGCTCGGGGGCGAGGCCCGTCTCGGCGAGGATCTCCGCGACATCGGTGACCAGGTCCGAGTCCCACACCTGCCGCACCGCGACGTTGACGCTCATGAACACCGGCGGCCGCTCCGGGTGGTCCAGCTGCCACTGCCGGGCCTGGCGGCACGCCGTCCGCAGGACCCAGCGGCCCAGCTGCACGATCGAACCGTCCTCCTCGGCAAGGCCGATGAACCGATTCGGCGTCAGGAGCCCGAACTGCGGATGCTGCCACCGCACCAGCGCCTCGACCCCGCGCACGCCGCCGTCCTCCAGGCGCACCAACGGCTGGTAGTCGAGGACGAATTCACCCCGGTCGACGGCCGGACGCAGTGAACTCGACAGTGTCTGCCGTGTCATGCGGTGGGCGTTGCGCTCGGGGTCGAAGAGGGTCCAGCGGGCCTTGCCGTCCGACTTCGCCCAGTAGAGCGTCGTGTCGGCGGCCTGCATGAGACATGTCGTCGTGGTCCCGGCGGCGCGCCGCTCCACGACGCCGATCGACGCCGACACGGAGAGCCGCTGGCCCGACAGGTCGAAGGGGTCCTGCAGCGCCTTGAGCGCCGCGTCGGCGAGGTCGGCCAGCTGGTCCGTGCCCGTCGAGTCCTCCACGAGGAGCGCGAACTCGTCACCGCCGAGCCGCGCCACCAGGGGCGCCGCCGCTTGGCCGTGGGCGGCCTCGTCGGCGCACCGCGTGAGCCGCTCCGCGACGGCAGCGAGCAGCCGGTCGCCGACCCGGTGGCCGAGGGTGTCGTTGACCGCCTTGAACCCGTCGAGGTCCAGATAGCAGAGGCCGACACGGCCGGTTCCCGTGTCGTCGTACGCACCCGCTTCGAGCGCGGCGGCAAGGCGTTCGAAGAACAGGCTGCGGTTGGCAAGGCGGGTCACCGGGTCGTGCATCTGCAGATGCCTCAGCCGGTCCTGGAGCTCGCGGCGCGCGCTGATGTCGGTGGCGGCGAGCAGCACCGTACGACCGCCGGGCATCGGCGAGACGGTGATCTGGACCCACAGCGAGTGCCCGTCGGGATGTTTCAGACGGCGGGTGCAGCGCAGCTTCGCCTGGCGCCCGCGCAGCACCTCGCGGTACGCGTGCCAGACACGGGTGTCCGACGCGAGGTCCACCAGATCGGCGGCGAGGCGCCCCGTGAGATCGTCCGGGTCCGCTCCGAGCAGTTCGGCGAGCGCGTCGTTGGCGTCGATGACGAGGCCCTCGCCGTCCACGACGCCGAGGGCGAGAGGGGCGGCAGCGAACGCGGCTCGGTGATCGGGTTGCTGCCCCGGATTGCGACGCTCCGTAATGGGCGCCTCGGCGAGTTCGGGTGCTGCGACCGCTGTGACAGCTGTGGGTGCTTGGTCTTCAGACGTTCCGTTCACCACTTGCCCCCTCAGTGCAGTTGTTCGGCGAGGCCGGGCCCGCGCAGGAAGGTGTGCCGATCATAGGGGCTGGTCCGACGGTGCTTCCAGCCACAGCGCGGTACCGCGTGGCGGCCGAGTTCGGCATAGGACAGGCGCATGCCCGGCATGGGTTTGGCGCCCACTCGGTGGCAGATCGTTTCTGCTCGCCCCCGTACCGCTTCCCTTACGCCTCAATCTGCTCGGCGACCACTTGTGACATTCGGTGAACACCCGGCGGGTCGTCGGCCACCCGATCGGGTCAGACAAACAGAGCATATTTAAATAAAACGTCACAAAGTGGGTGGGATGCTCCGTAATCCCTGCCCGGAGGTGGACGTGCCGCGTCAGCTACCCCGCTGGGGACTCACCCGTGGAGGGGAGAGATCCCGGTGGCACAGCACGGCCGCCGCCCTCACGTCCTTGACCGCGCTCGCCGCCACGGGGCTCGTCGCGGGCCCCGCGATCGCCCAGACCTCGGCGGTGCCCTGCGCGCTCCAGCGCACACCGGCGCATCACTCGGAGGGCCTGGACACCTGGAACGCCGCCTACACGCGCCCGAACCGGGCCCTGGACGCGGCCATGGTCTTCCTCTCCTTCCCCGACTCCCCGCCCCGGAGCGCCCCTGCGGACCTGGTCGGCGACTACTTCCCCGCCACCAGCCAGTTCTTCGACCGCGCCTCCTACGGCAAGTTCACGCTGCGCCCGCACCCGCAGCGCCAGTGGGTCGAGATGCCTGACTACTCCACCTCGTACGCCATACAGCGCGACTGGAACCCGGCCCGGCGCAGCGCCTATCTGCGGGACGCGGTGGCCGCGGCCGATCCGCACGTCGACTTCTCGCGGTACGACGTCGTCTACTTCGTCGCCGACCCGGATGCGCCAGGTGTCGACTCCGACGCCACGAAGGTCGTCAACTTCGACCGGCCGATGAGGGCCGACGGCGTGGACATCAAACGCATCGTCACGGTCTTCGAGCGGCATCCGCCGGACCGCAACGTCCTCGCCCACGAGACCGGCCACGTCTTCGACCTGCCCGACCTCTATCACCGGCCGACGGACGGCAAGGGCGACTGGGACACGCACGTCGGCGACTGGGACGTCATGGGCAGCCAGTTCGGGCTCGCGCCCGACCTCTTCGGCTGGCACAAGTGGAAGCTCGGCTGGCTGGACCAGCGGCAGGTGGTGTGCGTGGAGGGCGGGGCGCGGCGGCTGACCCTGGAGCCGCTGGCGGCACGGCCCGCGCGCGGGGGCGTCGGCGGCACCAAGCTGGCGGTCGTCCGCACCGGCCTCGACAGTGCGATCGCCATCGAGGCGCGCGGCGCGGTGGGCAACGACCATGCGACGTGCAGGGAGGGGGTACTCGCCTATCGCGTACGCAACGAGGCGCCCTCCGGAGGCGGCCCGGTCGAGGTCGTCGACGCCCACCCGGGCTCGGACGCGTGCTGGGGTGAATCGGTGTATCCGCCGCTCGCGGACGCGCCGGTGGGCACGGGGGAGAGCTTCACGGTGCCGGGCGACGACGTACGCATCGAGGTCGAGGGGCGGACGGCGACGGGGGCGTGGACGGTGAAGGTGTCGGCGGGCTGAGTCGGGCTGAACCGGGCTGAACCGGTCTAGACGGGGCTGAACCGTTCTGAGCCGGGCGCTCCGGAGCGTTCTGGGCGCGCATGAAAGAAGCCCCCCGCTTGCGCGGGGGGCTTCTTTCTGTCTGTGCGCCGTCAGGGACTCGAACCCCGGACCCGCTGATTAAGAGTCAGCTGCTCTAACCAACTGAGCTAACGGCGCCTGCTGACGTCGTAGACCTTAGCACCCTGATCGCCGCCAGGAAAAATCGAAATCCGGACCGCGGAACCGGCCGCCGCACGGGCCGCGCGGACACAGGCCCAGAGCGCCACCTCGGGCCCCGGAAGCCAGGGATGCCGGGCGTCGGGGGCCACGAGCCAGCGCGATTCGAGGTGCCCTTCGAGGCGCCCCGGCGGCAGCGTCTCCCGGTGATCCACGGCGATCGGCGGCACCGTCACCGCGTCCCCCGTGCCGTGGCAGAGGACGCCGGGCACGGCGCGGCCCCACTCCTCCCATTCAAGGAGCGAGGGCAGCCGCTGGGCGGTGCCGGGGGCGGCGAAGAGGAGCATGCGGCCGCGGTGCGCCGCGACGGGGCCGGATCCCGGGCCTTCCTCCCACAGGCAGTCGAGCATCCGGCGGCCGAAGACCGCCGGGACGCTCACCACGTCGAAGACGGAGCCGCAGGGGAGGACGGCGGGGGCGGTGGGTCGGCTGCGCCAGTGGATGAGGGCGCTGCGCGGATACGTTTCGGCGGAGGCGAGCCAGGCGGCTCCCTCGGTGGTGACGTCAGAGATGTTCTGGACGCCGGCGGGGGCAGGGCCGGGGTGGAGACGTGTACTGCTCATGGCGAATACATCTACCGGGGGTGAGCGTTCCGATTCTGAGAGTTGTCAGAAACCAGGACAACGGCAAGCGGGGAGGAGTACCTTGCCCTCCGCGGCATATGCCCCCGTGATCTTCCGGAGTCGGCGAAGGGGCTGCGAAGGGGGCCGTGAAGGGGCCGGGTGGTGGGCCTGGGCGGTGTCCGCGCGGTGTCCGCAGGTGTCTGGAGGGCCCTTCGCGCTTCCTCCCGGGCAGGACCCTTCGCACGTCTTCCCGGTGCCCGCGACCTCCCGACCGCCCGCAGTCCACCCGCCCGCCCGCAGCCCTCCCGGCCGCCCTCAGACTTCCGGACCGCCGCCGCCCGCACCGGCCCCGCGCAGCAGATCCCGGCCGAACTCGACCATCTTCTTCGCGTAGTCCTCGGTCCACTGCGCGCGCTCGGCGATCACGGCGGGCGTGAGGCGGTCGAAGCGCCGGGGGTCGGCGAGCTGCGCGGCCGCGATCGCCTGGAACTCGACCGCACGGTCCGTCGCGGCCCGGAAGGCGTGGGTCAGCTCGGTGGCCCGGGACAGGAGCTCCTGCGGGTCCTCCATCGACTCCAGGTCGAAGAAGTGCTCCGGGTCGGCGACGGCTTCCGCGGGCTCGAAGAGCAGGGGCGCGGGGCGCATACGCTGCTCGGTCCGGGACCGTTCGGGCTCCGCCATGTTCTTCCTCCTCGTACGGTTCTCGGCCGTGGGGGGCCGTCTTCCATTCTCCCCTGCTGCGCAAGGGGGCCGTGTGCCCAGGGCTGCGGGGGGCCTCGGGGATCGCGGGCCTACGGCCGCCAGGCCACGCGGTGTTCGGACCACTGCGCCCACGTGGACATCATCGCTTCCCAGCCGTCCGGGAACTTCACCGTGACGCCCAGCTGGACCGGTTCCGTCGACGGGTGGTCGTCGAGCAGTTCGCTGACGCCCGCGCGGCAGACCACGATGCAGGCGTGGCGGTGGCGGGACGCGAGGACGCAGAGACGGCCCGTCTCCAGGTGGAACGCGGTGGCGTCCGGGCGGCCGGAGAGCGGGTGAAGGACCACCGTCACGTCGAACTCGCGGCCCTGGAGCCGGTTGGCGGTGTCCACCGTGACGTCCGTGACGCCGAGCGCCGCGAGGGACGCGCGCACCGCCGCCGCCTGGTCGCGGTGGGCGGTGCCGACGGCGATGCGGTCGGCCGTCAGGGGAGTGGGGTCCGGGTCGCGCTCCGATGTGGCGGCGCCGCCGCGGTCCAGGAGACGGCGGACGACCTGGGCCACCGCGCGTACGGCCTCGGGGTCCGTCCGTGGCGTGTTCCGCGCGGGCAGTTCGAGCAGACCCCAGCCCGACTCCGCCGCCTCGTCGATCACCCGGTCGGGGCCCGAACCATCCGACGGAACGCCGAAGTTGAGTGTCCTGTCGCCGTGGTCCGTGCCGCTGCGGAAGGGCGTGTACGGATAGAACGCGGCGGAGACCAGCGGAGCCGCCGACGCCGGGAGTCGCCAGGACACCGGCAGGCGGTGCTGGGGCAGTTCGGGGTTGTGCGCGAGCAGCGTCGTCACGGCACTGGCCGAAGGGTCGTACGCGAGGCCCGCCCACTGCTCGGCGCCCACGATCGAGAACGGGTCGAGCTGGCCGGGGTCGCCCACGAACAGGGCCCGCTCGAAGAGCCCGGCGACGGCGAGCAGCGCGTCCGAGCGCATTTGATACGCCTCGTCGACGATGGCGTGCCCCCAGGGAGCGTCGAGCTTGGCGACCTCGACGTGCGCCCACTTCGCGGCGGTCGACACGACGACGTCGAGCCCGGCGAGGTCGGCGACCTTCGTGGACGTGCGGACGAAGGGCAGATCGTCGAGGGCCTTGTCGTACGCGTCCGGGTCGCTGCTGTGCAGACGGCCGACCGGCAGCTCGGGGTCCTTCTCGGCGAGCCGCAGGACCAGGTCGTCGACCTGGGCGTTCGTCTGCGCGATCACCATCAACGGGCGTCCGGCCGCCGCCAGTTCGCGGGCCGCCCGGACGACGAGGGTCGACTTGCCCGCGCCGGGCGGCGAGTCGACGACGACGCCGCGGTGCGCGCCGTGCAGCGTGTCGTGCAGGATCGCGTCCGTGGCGCGGGTGGCCGCCGCGCCGGGATCGAAGGAGGCACGGCCGAACGAGGCACGGTCGAACGAGGCACGGTCGAAGGAGGCGGTGGGACTCACAGGGTGTCCTCCGGCGTCACGGGGTCGGGGGGCTCGGCGGCGTCGCCCGGCGGGCCGCCGTGGGTCCAGGGAGTCTCATCGGGTTCGGGGAGCTTGGGGCCGCCGCGCTGCTCGTGCTCGAAGAGCGTCCAGCAGATCCGGTCGCCCTTCTCCGGCACGGAGCCCGGCTCGGGCTCCTTGCCGCGGCCCATCTTGTCGGTGACACGGAGGACGACCGTGCCCGGACCCTCGTGGGCGACGAACTCGGCCGTCTGCGGCTTGCCCTGTAGCGAGCGGTACACCTTCGCGCGCTCGGCCAGGTGCGGGTGGTCGTCCGTGCGGACCGTGACGAGGGGGCGCGGCCTTGGGCTCTTGCTCTCGCTGTACGCCATGACCACCTCGGTCACCTCGCCTGCGAACGCCTCGCCCGCGAGCCGTCGGCCCGCCATCACCAGGGGGTCGTCGAGTGCTTCCTGGGCGTCGAGCCTGGCCTGCTCGCGCTCGCGCGCGGCGAGCTTGTTCGCCGCCGTCACCGCGTCGTCGATGCGGGGCTGCGGGGGTTCGCCCGCCGCCACGCGGTCCCGGTGGCCGGTGAACGACCAGCGGTCGCGGGTCCAGCGGTCGGCGGCGTGCGGGGCCTCGGGGAGCGTGCAGAGCGCGTCGAGGCCACGCCACACCGCGTCCCAGGTGGGGCGGGTCCTGCTCTCGATCAGGGAGCGGATCTCCCGCTCGGCCGCGGCGAGTTCGGCGAGGCGGGTGTCCGCCTCGACGCCGTCCTCGGCGGCGGCGAGGGCGCCGCGCGCGCGGTCGTAGCGCTCGATGGCGGGGGCGAGGAGGCGGTTGTCGAACGCCGGGTCCGTGGCGGGGCCCGCGGGCGGACAGAGCAACTGGCCGTCCTTGTCCCGCGCCAGCTCGGCGCGGAGCGCGGCGTCGGCCCCGGAGGTGCCTTCCGGGGCCTCGATCCAGGCGAGCAGGGCGCCCAGGTGCTGGTCCTCGAGGCTTGACTGGCCGGTGGCCCAGTGCCGGGAGAGCAGTTCGGTCATGGCGACGAGGAGACAGGAGCCGGGGACGCGGGCCCGCTCCCCGAAGTGGGTCAGCCAGCGGCCGAGGAGGGGGACGCGGGGCGGGGCGGGATACGGGGTTTCCGGGTCCTGTTCGGCGGTGCGGCGGAAGCGGGTGGAACGGCCGATGAGCCGTACGAAGTCGATGCCGGCGCGGCTCGGGACGATCAGCTGCGGTGCGTCCGCGCAGAGTTCGACCTCCACCTTGACGCGCTTGCCGGTCTCCGGGTCCTTCTCGCTGCGTTCCGCCGCTTCGACGTCGTCCGCGAACGTGTCGACGTACTCCAGGACGGTGTCCGCGAGTTGGGCGAGGAAGGTGAAGCGGAGGTCGCGGTCGCGGGGCTGGGGGACGATGAGCACGCGGGGCGATGTCCGCTCCGTCCCGACGAGCGCGCCGAGCGGGGCGCCTGCCTCCCCCGCGGTGATGAGGGGGACGAGGACGAGGGGGCGCTGGGAGAGGTGCCGGTGCCGTGCCGTCGCTCTCGGCTGAGCACGGCCGGTGCTTACCGCTTCCAGGCGGGCCAGGTTGTCGATCAGTGACACGGTCGGGGGGCCTCCATGATCGGCGGGGCCGCTGGGCTTGCCTGTTCCGTTG
>NZ_JBVIHP010000003.1:17710-179321 GCF_055570235.1 Streptomyces sp. NPDC031274
TGCGCGGTGCGTCGGCGTCTGCGGGTGGTGGTCGGCTGCCTTGCCGTTTCGCGGCGGAGTTTTCCCGCCCACCCACCCGATCACCCGGCGACAGCCGGTGGCCGAAGGGCTCAGGGGCAGGGGAGTGGTCGAGAAGGGGAGGGCCGTTGCGTGGTGCGGCTCCGTTGCGCGGTGCGTCGGCGTCTGCGGGTGGTGGTCGGCTGCCTTGCCGTTTCGCGGCGGAGTTTTCCCGCCCACCCACCCGATCACCCGGCGACAGCCAGTCGCCGAAGGGCTCAGGGGTGGGTGAGCGGGGGAGCGGCGTGCGGCCGTCGTCGGACGGAGGTGCGGGCGGTGGTGCGTGCGATGTGGCGGCGTCACACCGGGGCTCAGCACGGCGTGCCCCCCGTCGTGCCCCCGCCCGAGGCGCCCGCGCCCGCCAACGCCTCTGTTCTCAGCGCCGCCGCCCTCCGCAACGCCGCCACCGCCGGGTCGGCCGCGTCGCCCGATGTGCCGTTGGCCGCGGAGAGGACCCCCGTCACCGTCGTCAGGCCGCCCAGTTCGCCCCGCAGCGCGCGGCCCAGGGCCGTCACCGCGTCCTGTTCGCGGGAGCGTTCGCGGCAGTGGAAGGCCAGTTCGCAGGCGGCCAGGCACTCGGGGGCGTATGTCGCGGGGACCGATTCGACCGCTGCCGTCAGGTCGGCCGCGGGGCGGGTCACGTCGAAGGTGGTGCCCTCAGGAAGCGCCGCCGCGATGTCCTCGATGCGGGTCAGGCGCGCCAACTGGCGCCTGGTCACCGAGATTTGTTTGCGTACGTCGATGGCCGACGCCGTCGGGAGGTTCGAGAAATCCTTGGGGCAGACCAGGAGCACGTGGTGCCGGACCTGGGGCGCGGGCTCCATGCGGGCCGCCACCCGCTCCAGCGCCAGTGCGTACACCGCGGCCTGGCGCGCCGCCGCGCCCACCTTCGCCGCGTCCGCCGAGCCGTCGATCATCGGGAAGGACTTGATCTCGACGACCGTCCAGGTGCCGTCGGGGTGGACCACCACCGCGTCCGGTTCGAGGAAGGCAGGTGTTCCGGCGACGTCGAGCGCCAGCATGGGGTGGTCCAGGAGGGTCCAGCCCTCCGTCGACGTCGCCTCGCGCAGCGCGAGCGAGGTGCGGGCCGCGCGTCCCTCGGGGCCCACCGCGGTGAGATCCGGCACGGACGACTCACCGGGCACCGGCTCAGGACCGCCCCCGAGCCTGCCGTGCACCAGACGCAGCAGCTCCGCACCGCCGTCCGCCTTGACCTTCGCCTCGAAGGCGTTGCCCCGCATGAACGCGAACTGCGACTGCCCGAAGGAGGCGGGGGAGCCGAGCGACTGCGCGAGCGTCGCCTTGTCCACGCCCGCGCCGTCGAGCAGCGCGCGCCTGTTGCACCCCGGATTCGCGGCGAGAGCCGCGAGGGCGCGTGCGTCGAGCGGCTGAGCGGGGACGTCAGGACCGCGCAGCTCAGCGAGACGCTGTCGCAGCGCTGTCCCCCGCGTCGGCGGATCGGGCACTCGACTCGACGCGTGGCTCGGCAGGCCGCTCGCGCGGCCGGGGAATTCGCTCACCTGTCGAAGTCTGGCACTCGGCACTGACAATTGAGGACTCTGGGGCGGATGAAGCCGACGGCGAGCCCGCGACGGACGCCGCGTTCGATCCGGCCACCACCCCCGACGACGGCCGCGCGACCGCAAGCGGCAGCCGCACCCTCGCCTTCACCCGGTCCGCGAGCCGCAGCACAGGCTGTACGAGGAGCAGGCCGACGCCCATCACCACGGCGCCCGCGACCGCGTCGAGGAAGTAGTGGTTCGCGGTGCCCATCACGACGATCGTGGTGATCAGCGGATAGCCCACCGCCGCGACCTTGGCCAGCGGCGAACGCCCGTGGCGCCACAGCATCACACCGCACCACAGCGCCCACCCCACGTGCAGGCTCGGCATCGCCGCGTACTGGTTGGTCATGCCGCCGAGCCCGCGCGGCGCACTCGCCTCGCCGCCCCACCAGCCGTAGTCGCTGTACTGCGCCATGGTGTCGACGAATCCGTGGCCCGCGCTCAGCAGGCGGGGCGGGCAGGTCGGCAGGAGCGTGAAGCCGACCAGGCCGATCAGAGTGGAAGTCATCAGCCACGCGCGTGCGGCACGGAACTGGACCGCGTGGCTGCGGAAGACCCAGACGAGGATCAGGGGCGTCACCACATAGTGCAGCGACGCGTACCAGAAGTCGGCGGGGACGCCTATCCAGGCATGCTCGGTGAAGAGACGGTTCAGCGGGCTCTCGGCGTTGAGGCGCAGGAACTTCTCCACGCGGAGAATGCCCACACCGTGGTCGACGGCGGTGGACACGTCGCCGCGCGCCAGCAGCCGTCCAGCGGAGTAGAGGGCGTACACCACCAGAATCAGCGGCAGCTCCGTCCACCAACGAAGCCGAAGCCCGCCGGTGCCCCCGCTGCCCGGCGTGTCCCTCTGCGGCATCCGGTCGTTCCCCCATCCGTTCTTGGTCATGCGGTGTTCGCCGCCGCCTCACTTTACGGCGTACGCGAAACCGCCCTGACGCGGTCCCCGGTCGTCTTAGACGCTGAGATCGTCTAGCGGGTTGCTCCTTGTGGGCACGGAAGATCGCGCTGTGGGCACGGATGATCGCGACATCGCGCGTGAGTGATGATGGAGGGTACGGACAGCTGTCTGTCCGCGGAAATCGCTCTATGACAGCTGATGGTCTCCACCGATGGCTGTCGGCTCGGAAAGGCTCGACATGGCACCGCGCATCCTGCTGGCCCGGCACGGACAGACCGAGTGGTCCCTGTCCGGGAAGCACACCGGCAGGACGGACATCCCGCTCCTGGAAGAGGGCCGCGACGGCGCGAAACTACTGGGTGACCGCCTGCACCGCACCCCCTTCGACGGCCTCCCGGACGTCGAGGTGCGCACAAGCCCCCTCTCCCGCGCGCGGGAGACCTGCGAGATCGCCGGCTTCGGGGACCGCGCCACCGTCTGGGACACGCTCATGGAGTGGGACTACGGCTCCTACGAGGGGATGACCCCGGCCGAGATCCAGGACGTACGCCCCGGCTGGTTCATCTGGCGCGACGGCGTCCCCGGGGGCGAGACCCTGGAACAGATCACCGCCCGCGCGGACGAGGTGGTGGACTGGGCGCGCAGCGCGGACCGCGATGTCCTGGTCTTCGCGCACGGGCACATCCTGCGGTCCATCGGCGCACGCTGGCTCGGCCTCGGCATCGACTTCGCCGCCCGCGTCCGCCTCAACCCGACCTCGATCTCCACCCTCGGCTGGGCCTACGGCGAACCGGCCGTCGAGTCGTGGAACGACACGGGGCACCTGTCGCAGCACTGACTGCCGTCTGCCGTCTGCCGTCTGCCGTCCACTGTCTGCTGCCACGTGGCGCAGTACTTACTGCCTGTCTATACGACCCTCGGCAACGAAGCATGCCGCTCCAGGAAGCCGCACACCCCCGAGGCCCGTCGGTGCGGAAGCAGCACCCGGGCCGTCGTGGCGAGCATCGACTGGATGCGCGACGACTGCACCTCGTCGAGGAGCCCGAGCACCCGCAGTCCCGCCGTCGCCGCCTCGTCCGGGCGGCCCGCTCGGGCCAGGTCGTCGGCGAGCTCGGCGGTGTAGAGGGCGATGTTCCGGGTGAACTGCGGGGTCTGCGCCGATGCCACGCTCACCGCGCGCCGTGCGTGCAGGGACGCCCGGTCCCACTCGCCGAGCGCCGACCAGCACTGCGCCTCGAGGCCCTCCAGCTCGGCGGGGCCGTAGAAGCTCATCCACTCCGGATCGGAGTCCGAAGGCCCGCGGTCGAAGAGGATGTGCGCGCGGGTCAGTGACTGCTCGCAGCCCAGCCGGTCGCCGAGCCCCGCCCAGCCTCCTGCCTCGCGCATCGCGAGGAGCGAGAGCAGCCGCGGCGACGAGAGGTGGCGGGCGGCGCGCGCCGCGGCCTGGGACGCCCGCACCGCCTCGCGGGGCCGCCCGGCGTCGCGCGCCAGGAAGGCCGTATTGCAGAAGGCGTGTGCTTCGAGAGCCGGATCGGCGGACATCCGGGCCGTCGCGAGAGCCTCCGCGTAGTGCGAGCGCGCGTCGTCGAACCGGCCCGAGTCGTGCGCGAGCCAGCCCACCGAGATCGCCAGTTCACCGGCGCCCGCGTGCAGCCGCTCCGCCGTCGACTGGCGGGTGGTGCCCGCGTCGAGCAGGGCGTACGCGGTCCGCAGCGGTGCGGAGGCGCGGCGGTAGAGGCCGTCCGCGCCGTGCCGGTCGTCCAGCAGCCGGATCTTTCGCACGGCGGCCTCGACCGCGCTCACCTCGGCCTCGCCCACCCGGCCGCCGCGCCCCGCGGCGGCCTCGGCCGGACTCTGGGCGGCGAGCCCGAAGGACCCCAAAGAGGCGGCGGCCACGGTGGCCGTGCCGCTCATGAATGCGCGGCGCCGCACGTCGTTCTCCTCGCTGTTCCGGATCTCGTACGGGTCGAACTCGTGTGCTTCGAGGCCGGAAAGGCCGGACGGTGAAGACTCATACGGATGGATCGTGGTGTGTGACACGGGCGCATCGGACTCGGCGCGCGCCCCCCGTCCGCGCACCGTGGACCGGGGCGCGAACCCCAGATCCGTGAGCGTCCGGCCGGGGAACATGTGCAGAAAGACCCGTTCGTACGCGTAGTTGGGGCAGCGGATCTCCCCTGCCTCGACGCGTCCGACGTAACGGGCGTCGCAGCTGACGCGCTCCCCGATGTCGCGAGCTGCTCTGCGGATCACGGCTGCGAACTCGCTCGGCGAGCGCTGACCGCGCAGTCGCCGGAAGCGGATGTTCGCCCATGGGGCTGGATTTGACGATGCCATCGGTGACGACGCCATGGCCTGACCCTCTCGTACGGATCGTGCCGGAGTGCGACGAATCCTGTGGATCCGGCGATGCTTCCCCCTGTTCCGGCGAAGCAAGAACGTACCCGGTCTGATAGGGACGGCACACGGACTTTGGCTACAAACCGGATATCTCACCCTTGATCTGCCATGAACTGCCATCCTTTGCGGCAGCATTACGCCGTAGCTATTGACGCCGTCCCGCGTTGAACCATGTGGAGAGGGAGCGACGTGGCTTCCGCCCTTGCGAGGAGGGGTCCCCTTGTTGGAGATCGACGTGGAGAACGACGCATCGCGGGCATCGCTGACGACGGCACGACACCTGCCGACCCAGGACCGCAGCGCACCACCACAGCAGGGCATCTGTCCCACGGAGTCCTTCAGCTCCTTCGAGTCCCGCGAGTCCTCCGAGTCCACGGAATTCTGCGATCTCGTCACCGTCCCGGCCCGCCAGGGTCTCGAAGCGGTCGATATCCTTCGCCGCGGCGCGGGTGACGCCGTCGGCCCCGTCCTGCACGACGGGGGGTGCGACACCCTCGGCTTCCTGGTGCCGCCCGGCACCGCCGACGCCTGGGACCTGCCGGGCAGCGCGTGTACGCAGACCTTCGGCCGCGGCGCCCGCCTGCACGCCGAGCCGGAGCCCGTCCCCCCGCCGCCCCCGGTCGCCGGGACGGGCTGGCTCCTTCCCCCCGACGAGACCGATCCGGTCACCGATCCGGCCGTCCTGCGGGCGGCGCTCGGCGTGGCGGCCCGCACGATCGAGGCCGCCGACAACTGCCGCTGAGCCCGTGACCGGGGGTGCTCCAAGGTCATCGGGCCGCGCCGTCCGCGTGCGCCGATAATGGTCCGATGGCAAGGAACAGGCGATCCCGGGAAGAGGCACAAGCCGTCGTCGAGAAGGTGGACGGCGGGCTCGCCGAGCTGATGCCCGACCGGGACAGGCCGCGCGCGTGGACGCTGCTCGTGGACGGCGCCCCGCAGTCACACGTCGACCTCGACGACCCGGCGTATCTCGACTTCGAGTACCAGCGCAGGCTCGGGCACGTCGCCGACCTGGTCGCGCCGCCCGGCAAGCCGATCCAGGCCCTGCACCTCGGCGGCGGCGCCTTCACCCTCGCCCGCTACATAGCCGCGACCCGCCCCCGCTCCACCCAGCAGATCATCGAGCGCGACACGTCACTCATCCAACTCGTCCGCCGCGAGCTGCCGTTGGACCCGCAGGCGCGTGTGCGGGTGCGCGGCACGGACGCCCGCGAAGGACTGGCGAAGATCGCGGACGGCTGGGCGGATCTCGTCATCGCCGACGTCTTCAGCGGCGCCCGTACGCCCGCGCACCTCACGAGCACCGAGTTCCTCGGGGACGTACGCAGGGTTCTGAAGCCCGGCGGGTACTACGCCGCGAACCTCGCCGACGGCCCTCCGCTCGCGCATCTGCGCGGCCAGCTCGCCACCGCCGCCACGCTCTTCCCCGAGCTCGCGCTGATCGCCGACCCGGCGGTACTGCGCGGCAAGCGATTCGGCAACGCGGTGCTCGTCGGCTCCGACCGGTCGCTGCCGATCGCCGAGCTGACCCGGCGCAGTGCCGGGGACTCCCATCCGGCGCGGGTCGAGCACGGCCGGGCGCTCGTCGACTTCAGCGGGGGAGCGGCGGCGGTCACGGACGCGAGCGCGGTGGCGTCGCCGGCGCCGCCACCGTCGGTGTTCCGCTGAGGACACTTCGCGTGGGAGGACACTTCGCGGGGGAGGGCACTTCCGATGTGAGGACGTTTCGGGCGTGAGGACGCCTTCGCCGGGGTTCTCAGCCGAGTTTTTTCAACTCTGGGTCTTCTGCTGAACCAACCGGTCAGTACTCGTTGATTTCTACCGCCGGGGCGTGGTCGTGCCACGTGCAGAACACCGAGACCTTCTCGGCGCCCGACGTGAACTCCACCCGGATCCAGGTGTCCTGCTTCCACACCTGCACCGACCAGCCCGCCGCCGGGGTCGCCGAGACCAGCGTCGCGGAGTTCTTGCCGAGGTCGAAGACGACCCGGCCGCCGTCGGAGGAGTAGCTCTTCACGTTGCCGGGTGTGGAAGCGGGCGTGGAGGGGGCGCTCGGCTTGCCTGTCCTGGTCTTGGAAGGCTTGCCCTCGGGGGGCTTCGAGGGATTCTTCGACGCTTGCTTCGACTTCGACGGGGAGGGGGTCGGCGTCGGGTCCGGGCGGTGCGTGGAGGAGGAGAGCGGCTCCGCCCGGTCGCCGTCGGCGGCCAGGGGGACGGCACGCGGCGGGTCGTACGCGGTGCCCGCCATGACCGTGTGGACGCCCCACCAGGAGAGCGTGACCGCCGCTCCCGTGGCCAGCGACCAAGCTATTGCGTGTATGAGTCCTCTGCGCATCGCGAGCCATACTGCACCACAGGGGCCGCCGCTGTCCCAGGCGACCGTGATCGCTCGTATGGCGTACGGTGCCGCCCATGGCAAGTGTGCTCGTCGTCGAGGATGACCAGTTCGTACGCTCCGCTCTCATCCGGCATCTGACCGAGGCATCGCACACCGTGCGCAGCGTCGGCACGGCCCTCGAGGCGCTGCGCGAGGTGGCCCATTTCCGTTTCGACGTGGTGATCCTGGACCTCGGCCTGCCCGATCTCGACGGTTCCGAGGCGCTGAAGATGCTGCGCGGGATCACCGACGTTCCCGTCATCATCGCCACCGCGCGTGACGACGAGACCGAGATCGTCAGGCTCCTGAACGACGGCGCCGACGACTACCTGACCAAGCCGTTCTCCGTCGAGCATCTGTCGGCCCGGATGGCCGCCGTCCTGCGCCGCTCGCGCGCCGCGGCGGACGAGGCGCCGCCGAGCCGGGAGATACGGGTCGGCGGGCTCGCCATAGACCCGCTGCGGCGCCAGGCGGAGCTGGACGGGGCGCGGCTCGATCTGACGAGGCGCGAGTTCGACCTGCTCGCCTTCCTCGCCGGGCGCCCCGGTGTCGTCGTACCCCGCAAGGAACTGCTCGCCGAGGTGTGGCAGCAGAGCTACGGGGACGACCAGACCATCGACGTACATCTCTCTTGGCTGCGCAGGAAGTTGGGCGAGACGGCTGCCAGGCCGCGCTATCTGCACACGCTGCGGGGTGTCGGCGTCAAGCTGGAGCCACCGCTGTGAGGTGGGCACTCGTCAAGGTGTGCTTGGCCGTCACGACGATGGTCGTGGTGGCCTTCGCGGTACCGCTCGGCCTTGTCATCCAGGAGATGGCACGGGACCGGGCCTTCTCCAACGCCGAGCGGCACGCGGCCGGCATGGGTCCCACGCTCTCCATCACCACCGACCGGGATCAGCTGACGCGGGCCGTCGCCACGTCCGAGGCGGGCGGCGAGGGGCGGATGGCGGTGTACGTGCCCGCCATCGACAAGGCGCCCGCCCTGGAGATCGGCGACCGGCGGGCGGACGCGCACGCGGTGGAGACCACGCGCAAGGAGGGCCGGGCGCGGACGGCGACGGTCGACGGCGGCTTCGCCCTCCTCCAGCCGATGGCGCTGAGCTCCACCCAGATCGCCGTGGTCGAGATCTTCGTGCCCGAGGGCGCGGTCAGCAACGGCGTGACCACGGCGTGGCTGGTCCTTGCGGGTGTCGGCGTCGCGCTGATCATCGGGTCCGTGGCGGTGGCGGACCGGCTCGGCGTACGTATGGTGCAGCCCGCCAAGCGGCTCGTGGGGGCGGCGCGGTCCCTGGGGGAGGGGAAGCTGGGTTCGAGGGTCGCGGAGGAAGGCCCGACGGAACTGCGCCTGGCCGCCGTGGCGTTCAACTCGATGGCGGACCAGGTGGTGCAACTCCTGGCGAACGAGCGGGAGTTGGCGGCTGACCTCTCCCACCGCCTGCGCACCCCACTGACGGTGCTGCGGCTGAACGCGGCCTCCCTCGGGGACGGCCCCGCGGCCGAGCAGACCCGTATCGCGGTGGAGAAGCTGGAACGCGAGGTCGACACGATCATCCGCACCGCCCGCGACGCCAAGCCGCAGACCGTCGCGGTCGGCCCCGGCGCCGGCTGCGACGCCTCCGAGGTGATCCAGGAGCGCATGGCCTTCTGGTCGGCGCTCGCGGAGGACGAGGGGCGTGAGGTGCGGGTCGCGGGGGTGGAACGCCCGGTATGGATACCGGTGCCCCGCCCCGAACTCGTCGCCTCCCTGGACGCGTTGCTGGGCAACGTCTTCCGGCACACGCGCGAGGGGTCGGCGTTCGCGGTGGACGTGCACAGCGGGGAGGACGCGGTGATCGTGCTCGTCTCGGACGCGGGGGCGGGGATCGCCGATCCTGAGGCGGCGTTGGCGCGGGGCGCGGGGTCGGGGGCCGACGGGTCCACTGGCCTGGGGCTCGACATCGTGCGTCAGCTCGCGGAGTCGTCCGGTGGGGATGTCCGCATCGGGCGGTCCGTGCTCGGCGGCACGGAGGTCCGGATCTGGATCCAGCTGGACGGGCGTCGGCCTGTCGCCGGGGGGCGGGGGCACGGGGGGTCCGTACGCCGCCGGAAGCGCGTCCCTGGCGTGCGGTGACCTTTAACCGGCCCCGATCGCTCCCTTAAGCGCACCCTAAGATCCGGTGCAGAGCCCCAATTGCCCGCAATGTCGTGCCCTCGCGAGGCTAACGTGCTGACGCACCCCCACCCCCGTACAGCTAAGGCAGGCACGCGATGAGCAGCACGCATCGGCGCACGGTGAGCACCAAGTCCAAGGTCATGGGCGGCCTCGCCGCCGTCGCCCTCGTCGGCGGCGGCGCCTTCGCCTTCTCCGGGACGGCGCTGGCCAGCAAGGCTCCCGCCGAGTCCGCCGCGCCCACCGCGAAGGCCGAGGGCAACGCCAAGTTCGCCCCGTTCGTGGACACTTCACTCGCTCCCGCGTACGACCTCGTCGACACCGCGACCAAGACCGGCGTCAAGGAGTTCAACCTCGCCTTCATCACCTCCGGCGGCAGCTGCGAGCCCCTGTGGGGCGGCGTCACCGGGCTCGACGACGACAAGGTCGCCTCGCAGATCGGCGACCTGCGGGCCAAGGGCGGCGACGTACGCGTGTCCTTCGGCGGGGCCGCCGGCTCCGAGCTCGGCCTCAAGTGCGACAGCGCCGACGCGCTGGCCAAGGCGTACGGCAAGGTCATCGACAAGTACAAGCTGACGAAGGTCGACTTCGACATCGAGGGCGGCGCCCTTCCCGACACCGCCGCCAACACCCGTCGCGCGCAGGCCATCGCGCAGCTGCAGAAGGACCACGCGGGCCTGGACGTCTCGTTCACGCTGCCCGTCATGCCCGAGGGCCTGACCCAGCCGGGCGTCGACCTCGTCGCCGACGCGAAGAAGAACGGCGTGAAGGTCTCCGCCGTCAACATCATGGCGATGGACTACGGGCCCTCCTACAGCGGTGACATGGGCCAGTACGCCATAGACGCCGCGACCGCCACGCAGAAGCAGATCAAGGGCGCCCTCGACCTCTCCGACGAGGCCGCCTGGAAGGCCGTCGCGGTCACCCCGATGATCGGCGTGAACGACGTCGCCACCGAGGTCTTCAAGGTCGACGACGCCACGCAGCTGGTGAAGTTCGCCGAGGAGAAGGGCATCGGCTGGCTGGCGATGTGGTCCTCGACCCGCGACAAGGCCTGTGAGGGCGGCGCGGGCAACAGCGCGCAGCCGACCTGTTCGTCGATCGAGCAGGAGCCGCTCGCCTTCACGAAGGCCTTCGGCGCCTACAAGTAGGTCCCCAAGAGTCCCAAAGACCACAAGGCCCCCTGAACCACCGCCCCCCACGGCGCCTCGACCGGCACCCCACATCCCCCCCACCCGGTCGGGGCGCCCACCTCTTTCCCGCACTACCCCTTGGCCGCCTTCCACTCCGACGCGTAGTCGTTGAAGATCGCCCGCAGATGGTGCCCGATCTTCAGGTAGTCGAGGTCGTCCAGGTTGGCGAGCGACACCCGCACCGACCACTCGGGCCCCTCGAACCCGCCCCCGTTCAGGAGCACCACGTGGGTCTGCTCGGCGAGGCGGAACAGCGGGTCGACCGGCTCGTAGCTCTTCTCCAGGAAGTCGGCGAAGTCCTTGCCGTGGACGCGTTCCGCCTCGGCGAGCAGGTCCAGCTCGATGTAGTAACCGGCCCGCTCGGGGTCGTCCGAGATCTTCATCCCGGCGCCCTCCAGGAGCAGTTCGAGCCGCTGCCGCACGATCGAGCGGATGCGCAGCTTGTACGCCTGCCCCTCCTCCAGCATGTCGAAGAGGGAGAAGAGGACCATCATCGTCTGCTGGGGGAGCGAGAGGCCCGAGGTGTGGTTCAGGGCCACCTGGCGCGAGTCCGCGACGAGGCGGTCGATGAACTTGATCTTCTCCGGCTCAAGGGTCAGCGTCCCGTACCGCTTGGCGAGCCGGTCCTTCTCCGTCTGCGGGAGCGCCGCGATCAGCTCGTCGATGACGTTGTCGTCGTTCAGGCCGATGACCCCGAGCCGCCAGCCGGTGCAGCCGTAGTGCTTGGAGTACGAGTAGACCAGCAGCGTGTTGCGCGGCAGGTCGGCGGCGATGGAGCGGAAGCCCTCGACGAACGTGCCGTACACGTCGTCCGTCACGATCAGCAGGTTCGGGTTCGACGTGGCGACGATCTGCTTGATCTGGTCCGCGACCCGCTGACTCAGCGCCAGTGAGGGCGGGTTGGAGGGGTTGACCAGGCAGACCATCTTGATGCCGGGGTCCGCCAGCTTCGCCACCTCCTCCTGCGGATAGCGCCACTCCCGTACGCCCGCCTCGGCGAACATGCTGGCCTGGACGTACGTCACGTCGAACTCGTACGTGTCGAGCTCGGGAATCTCCACGTACGGCGTGAACACCGGCACCATCAGGGCGATCTTGTCGCCCTTGCGCAGGATGCCGTTCTTCATGAGCGAGTCGAAGATGTAGCACATCGCGGCCGTGCCGCCCTCGGTGGCGAACAGGCTCAGATTGCCCGCCGGGGGCCTGTGGTCGAACATCTCGTCGGCGACGTAGCCGCGCACGATCTGCTCGGCGTGCTTCATCATCCGGTCGGGCACGGGGTAGTTGTCGCCGACCGAGCAGTCCGTCAGCTCATGGATGAAGTCGTCCCTGTCGAAGCCGAAGCGCTCGACGGCGTACGCGACGCAGCTCTGGAGCAGCTCGATGCCGGGCAGGTCGGGGTGCTGCCGTACGAAGGTGTCGAAGCGGGCGCCCGATCCCGTCTTCTCCGGCATGCCGCCGAGGTTGTCGGCGGTCCAGACGCGGCGGGACTCGGAGAGGGCGAAGTAGCCGAGCGCGTAGAACGCCTCGCGAGGCCCTGTGGCAACCCAGTTGGGGTTGCCGCGGCCCGCGTTGAGCATCTGCGCGCTTGACTTCTCCTTCTGGCCCGGCTTGTCGGCCTGCACCGCCTGGGCGATCTGGATGAACTTGTCCTTCAGCTCGAACGGGCTGAGCTGCGCGAACGACTGGATTTCCTCGCGGGTGAAGGTGGTCTTGGGCACGGCTCGTTCCTCACATGCGGGCGGATGTTCAGGGGTCGGGGGTCGGGCGGGGTTCAGTGGTGGAGCAGGACGACGACCGCGCCCCAGATGGTCAGGAGCACGTTGCCGACGGCGTACGGAATCGTGTAGCCGAGCGTCGGGATCTGGGACCGTGACGTCTCGTTGATCGCGCCGATCGCCGCGGTGGTCGTCTGGCCGCCCGCGAGGACTCCCATCAGGATCGGGAAGCGGATCTTCTGTACGTGGTGGCCGAAGAGGAAGCCGACGATCAACGGGATCACCGTGGCGATCGCGCCGAAGAGGAGCAGACCCCAGCCCGCCGTCGACAGACCGGAGGTGAAGCTCGGGCCCGCGTTGATGCCGACGACCGCGACGAAGAGGCAGAGCCCGAGGGTGTCCATGAACCACTGGGCGCCGGGCGGGACGTTCCCGTACGTCGGGTACTTGCCGCGGATCCAGCCGAAGACCAGACCCATGATCAGCGCACCCCCGGACGTGGAGAGCGAGATCGGCACACCGCCCGCGGTCAGTGCCGGGATGCCGATGCAGCCGCCGAGGAAGATGCCGAGGCCCACCCAGATCATGTCGGTGGCGAACGACGTCGGCACGGGCTTGCCGAGCTCCTTGCCCGCCGGGTCCACCAGGCGTTTGGGTCCGGTGAGGATCAGGGTGTCGCCGCGCTCCAGCTTCGTGGTGAGGCGGTAGGGGAACTCGGCGCCGGAGCGGTACAGCTTGTCGACGTAGACGCCGACCATGAACGGCTCGCGGCGCACGTCACCGATGCTCCGGCCGAGTTGGGCCTTCTCCGAGGCGACGACGTGCAGGGACTCGGTCTGGTAGCCGAGGAGTTCGACGTCATCGGTCTCGCCGCCGATGTGCGTGCGCGGGTCGAACTCGACGAGCGAGCCGCGCAGCGCGCTCAGCGCGACGACATCGCCCTCGCGCAGCGCGGTCCGCTGGTCGTGGTCGAGGATGTTCCCGTCCCTGCGTACGCGGGTGATGTAGACCCGGCGGCCCAGCTCGCGCTGCTGGTTCTCGAAGTCCTCGATGGTGCGTCCCGCGAGGTCGGGGCGCTGGATGGTGTAGGCGCGCAGGACCACCTCGTAGTAGCCGTCGGCCAGGTCGGGGTTGTCGCCTGGTGTGTCCAACTCCTTGGCCAGGGCGGCGGATTCGGCCGCGAGATCCTTGCGGTAGAGCTTCGGCAGGACGTTGGCGAGCAGCATCGCGCAGAGGATCGTGCCCAGGGGGTACGTCACCGCGTACCCGATGGCGACCAGGTTCGACTCGCTCTTGACCTGCGCGGAGCTGAGCCCCGGCAGATTGGAGATCGCGTCGCCCGCGACACCGATGACGGCGGACTGGGTGAGCGCCCCGCCGAGCAGACCGGCCGAGAGCCCGGGACCGTATCCGAGCATCGCGGCGAAGCCCCAGCAGACGAGCAGCCCTGTCACACAGACCACGACCGCGTTGAGCACCTGCGGAAGGCCGTCCTTCTTCAGCCCGCGGAAGAACTGCGGGCCGACCTTGTAGCCGAGGGCGAAGAGGAACATCGTGAAGAAGAGGTTCTTCACCGTCCCGTCGATCTCGACCTTGAACTGCGCCCCGAGGAGCAGCCCCGCGATGAGGCAGCCGGTGACCGCGCCGAGCCCGATCGCCCTGTAGCGCAGCTTCCCGAAGAGGAAACCGATCGCCACGGTGATGAAGACGAGCAGCTCGGGGTGGGGCTGGAAGATGTTCCGGTTGAGGAAGTCGATCATTTTCTACGCTCCGGGTGCGCCGCTTCGGATGATGCCGAGTACGCCGCTTCAGGTGCCGAGCACGCCGACGAGGATCGGTCCGGTCAGCGGGAGCAGGAAGTTCGAGAGGGCGTAAGTGATCGTGTAGCCGAGCAGCGGGACCGAGCTCTGGGCCACCTGGGTGACGGAGGTGATCGCCGGGGTCGAGCACTGCTGGCCCGCGATGGCGCCGATGAGGAGCGGTTTCTCGATCTTCAGGAGTCTGCGGCCGATGAACAGCGAGATCGTCGCGGGTACGAGGACCATCGCGATCCCGGCGAACGGAAGGAGCGCCCCGTACTGCTTGAGCAGCGGCCAGGCCTGTGGTCCCGAGACGAGCCCCGTACACGCGATGAAGATCGCCAGGCCCATGTCCTTGAGGGTGTTGGCGGCCTGCGGCGGGAACGCTCCGAAGGTCTGCCTGCGCGAGCGGAACCAGCCGAAGAGCAGCCCGGAGACCAGACAGCCGCCGCCCGTGCCGAGCGACATCGGCACGTCGCCGAAGTGCACGACGACCTGCCCGAGCAGCGAACCGGCCGCGATGCCGAGCCCCAGATAGATGAAGTCGGTGGCGTCGTTCTTGACGACCGCGCCGATCCGCGCGACCAGCCTGTTCAGGCCGGAGCGCGCGCCCACCAGGGTGAGCACGTCACCGCGCCGCACGGTGGTGCCCCCGTCGGCGGGCAGATGCTGATCACCGCGCAGTACGTCGGTGACGTACACGCCGTCCTTGATGAACTCGGGGTGCGCGCGCTGCATCGCGTCCACGCTCATGCCGTCCATCGACTTCTCGGTGACGGCGACCTGGGCGGTGGCGAGCGGGGTGTCGACGCCGGGGATGCCCGGGGTCTCGGTGCCGATAAGGCGTCCCGCCTCGATGGCATTGGCGCGGCGGCCGACGACGAGGACCAGGTCGGAGAGGGTCAGGGCGAGATCGGGGCGGGGCGTCAGGGTCTTGCTGCCGCGCTTGACGGCCTCGACGGTGATCCGCCCTTCGAGCTCGGACTCCAGATCGCCCACGGTCCTGCCGTCGGCCGTCGTCACCAGATAGGTGCGGCCGACCATGCCGGGCAGGGCTTCCCGCTCGTCGGACTCCAGGCCGTCGCCCGAGCCGCGCATCTTCTCCCACAGCTCGCGCGAGGCGTCCCGCAGGTTGATGCGCAGCATCATCGGCATGATCTGGCTGGTGTAGAGCACGATGGTGATCAGGCCGAAGAGATAGCAGACCGTGTACGCGGTGGCGACGTGCCCCTGGTACTGGGTGATCTGGTCCGGGGTGAGGCCGTCGAGCTTGCCGATGGCCTCGGTCGCCGTGCCGACGACGGCCGACTCGGTGGCCGCGCCCGCCAGGATGCCCGACGCGGTGCCGACGTCCAGGTCGAAGGCCTTGGCGAGGCCGAGTGCGATGCCCAGGACGCAGACGAGCTCGATCGCGCAGAGCGCGAAGAAGCGCAGGCTCTCGCGGTTGAGGTTGGAGAAGAACTGGGGGCCCGCGAGATAGCCGAGCGCGAAGATGAAGAGCGCGAAGAAGATCGTCTTGACGTCGTCGGAGACGACGACCTCGGCCCAGGCGCCGAGCAGCAGCGAGACGATCAGGGTGCCGCAGATGCCGCCGAGGGTGATGGGGCCGACGCGCACCTTGCCGACCAGGTAGCCCAGGGCGAGGCAGACGAACAGTGCGAACTCGGGGTGATCACGGAGTACGCCCACCGGCGCTCACCGTGCCTGATCAGTTGCGTTATGTGGCATATGGGAAACCTAAGGAGCCGAGCGGCGGGCTGCCACTCGGCTCCTCAGGGCGTGCTGCCGGGGGCGGGTCAGCCCGCGGCGCCCTCCCGCGGCAGCTCACCGGCGGCCGCCACCGCCGCGTACCAGTGGGCGCTGGACTTCGGGACGCGGGCCTGCGTCTCGTAGTCGACGTACACCGCGCCGAAGCGCTTGCTGTAGCCGTACGACCATTCGAAGTTGTCCATGAGGGACCAGAGGTAGTAGCCGCGGACGTCGGCGCCGTCCGTGATGGCCCGGCGGACGGCGGCCAGGTGGCCGTGGAGGTAGGCGATGCGCTCCGGGTCGTGGACGCGGCCCTCAGCGTCGGGCTTGTCGTCGTAGGCGGCGCCGTTCTCGGTGACGTACAGCGGGAGGCCCGGCGCCTCCCGGGTGTAGCGCATGATCAAGTCGTGCAGCCCCGTCGGGTCGATGGTCCAGCCCATCTCGGTGCGGTCGCCCGGCGTCTGGTGGAAGGCCACGTCGTCGGAGCCGGGCCACGGGGAGTGCTCGCTGGCGCCGTGTCCGTCGTTGCGCTCGCTCGCCGGGCCGTCCTCGGCGGCCGAGACGAGGGCGGGCGTGTAGTAGTTGAGGCCGAGCGCGTCCAGCGGCTGGTGGGCGGTGGCCAGGTCGCCGTCCTGCACGAAGGACCAGTCGGTGACGCGGGCCGTGTCGGTGAGCAGGTCCGCCGGGTAGGCGCCGTGCAGCATCGGGCCGTGGAAGACGCCGTTGGCGAGGTTGTCGATGCGGCGGCGGGCGTCCTGGTCCTGCGGACTCTCCGAAACCGCCCTGACGACGGAGGAGTTGAGGCTCACCGCGATGCGGGCGCGGGCCGGAAGGGCGGCGCGCAGCGCCTGCGTACCCAGTCCGTGCGCGAGGTTGAGGTGGTGCGCGGCTTGTAGCGCTGCCGCCGGGTCGGTGCGGCCGGGGGCGTGCACGCCGGAGCCGTAGCCCAGGAAGGCGCTGCACCACGGCTCGTTCAGGGTGATCCACGACTCGACCCGGTCGCCGAGCGCCTCGGCCACGAAGCCCGCGTACTCGGCGAACCGGTACGCGGTCTCCCGCGCCGGCCAGCCGCCCGCGTCCTCCAGCTCCTGCGGCAGATCCCAGTGGTAGAGGGTCAGGGCGGGCTTGATGCCCTTGGCGAGCAGCTCGTCGACGAGCCGCCGGTAGAAGTCGAGGCCGCGCTGGACGGCGGGGCCTCGCCCGGTGGGCTGCACCCGCGACCAGGAGACGGAGAACCGGTAGGCGTCAAGACCGAGGTCCGCCATGAGCGCCACGTCGTCGCGGTAGCGGTGGAAGTGCTCGACGGCGACGTCACCGGTCTCGCCGTCGAACGTCTTGCCGGGCGTGTGACTGAAGGTGTCCCAGATGGAGGGGGTGCGGCCGTCTTCGCGTACGGCGCCCTCGATCTGGTAAGCGGACGTGGCCGCGCCCCAGAGGAAGTCGGCCGGAAAGGTGAGGGGTTCGGGCATGGAAGCGCTCCCATCGGAGGGGGGGAAGAGAGAAGAAGACAGGTGAAGCAAGAGGGGGCGGACGGCCAGGGCCGAGGTGGCGGCGGCTCGACCCTGGCGGGAGAGGGATACGGCAGGCGGAGAGGGGTCCTGGCCTGTGACGGCCCATGGCGCTGATGACGGCTGATGACGGCTGATGACCGCCGAGGACCGCCGATGGCGGCCGATGGTGGCTAGCCCTTGACCGCTCCCTGCATGATGCCGCTCACGATCTGCTTTCCGAACAGGACGAACGCCAGGAGCAGCGGCAGAGTGCCGAGCAGCGCGCCCGCCATGATCACCGCCCGGTCCGGGATGTAGCCCGTGCCGAGGGAGTTGAGCGCCACCTGCACGGTGGGGTTCGACTGGTTGAGGGCGATGATCGGCCAGAGGAAGTCGTTCCAGGCCATGACGAACGTGAGCAGCCCGAGGACCGCCATCGCGGGCCGCGCCGCCGGGAACACCACGTGCCAGATGATGCGCAGGCTGCTCGCCCCGTCCATCCGGGCCGCCTCGATGAGCTCGCTCGGCAGCGCCTGGAGCAGGAACTGCCGCATGAAGAACACCCCGAAGGCGCTCACGAACGTCGGCAGGATCACCGCCTGGAGCTGGTTGGTCCACTGAAGATCGGCGATCCACAGATAGAGCGGTACGACACTCAGCTGCGGCGGCACCATCATCGTGCCGATCGTCAGGAGCAGCAGCAGACCGCTGAACTTGAACTTCAGCTTGGCGAAGGCGAATCCGGCGATCGTGGAGAACAGGACGGTGCCGATGGTGATGCTGCCCGCCACGATCGTGGTGTTGAGCATCGCGTCACCCAGGCTCGCCTCCGTCCAGGCCCGCTCCAGGTTCTTGAAGAGGTTCCCGCCGAACCACAGGGGCGGCGGTGTCTGGGCGAGCCTGCCGCTCGTGCGCGAGGCCGCGATCGCCGTCCAGATCAGCGGTGCGAGCGAGACGGCCATGAACAACGCGAGAACGACGTAGGTCACGGGCCCCGCGTGCATGGTGCGACCGGCCTTGAGCCCCAGGGGGCGGCCCGACTTCGGGCCCTTGGCGCGGGCCGCCTTCGGGCTCGCGACCGGATCGGTCTCCGGGGCCGCGGCGACGTCGGTCGTCGGGCCCGTGGTGCGGGACTTCATTGGGCCTTCCTCAGACGTCGGGCGATCAGCAGATTGACCGCGGCGATGAGCAGCAGGATCACGAGCATCAGCCAGGCGACGGCGGAAGCCCTGCCCAGATGGCCGTTGATCCAGCCCTGGTCGTACAGATAGAGACCCAGCGTCTGGAACTGGTGGTCGGCGCCACCCTTGGACCCGGACGTGCCACCGAAGAGGAGTGGCTCACCGAAGAGCTGGGTCGCCCCGATGGTGGAGACGACCACGGTGAACAGGATCGTCGGCCGCAGCATCGGGATGGTCACGTGCCGGAACTGCTGCCAGCGCGAGGCGCCGTCGAGCGAGGCCGACTCGTACAGGTCGTACGGCACGGCCTGCATCGCCGCCAGGTAGATCAGCGCGTTGTAGCCGGTCCACCGCCAGATGACGATCGACGACACCGCGAACTGCGAACCCCACGACGATTCACGCCAGTTGACCGCGTCGATGCCGACGGACCCGATGATCCAGTTGACCATGCCGCCGTCCCACGCGAAGAGCAGCGTGAAGACCAGCGAGGCACTCGCCACCGACGTGGCGTACGGAGCGAGCATCGCGACCCGCCACAGGGTGGAGCCGCGCAGCTTGTAGTTGAGCAGGTGCGCGACGCCGAGCGCGATGGCGAGCTGGGGGATGGTGGAGATGATGCCGATGGTGAAGGTGTTGCCGAGCGCGTTCCAGAAGTAGTCGCTCTGCAGCAGGTTGGTGTAGTTGTCCAGGCCCAGCCAGGTGCTGTCGTCGAGGTTGGTCAGCTCCAGGCGGTGCAGCGAGGCCCAGCCGGTGTAGAGCAGCGGGAAGAGCCCGAAGGCGCCGAAGAAGAGGAAGAACGGGGCGACGAAGACGTACGGCGACGCCTTTATGTCCCAGCGGTACAGGCGACTGCGCCACGAGGACGTGGGGGAGCCCTTGCGGGTCCCGGACGCGGCCGGGGCCGCGTCCCCCTCACCGGGGGACGCGGACTCGGCGTACTCAGCGGTCTCGGACATGCGCGTCACTGTCCCAGAACATCCTTGATCTCCTTCTGCGCGGCCTCCCAGCCCTCAGCCGGAGACTTGCCCTGCTGCTCCACCTGGAGCACACCGATGTCCGTGATGGACTGGCCGATCTGGGCGTCCTTCAGGCCGTAGATGGCCGAGGGGGTGTTCTTCGCGATGTCGGCGTAGATCTCCGTGATGGGCGCGTCGTTGAAGTACGCCTTGGTCGCGGGCGACGGCTTCAGCGTGTCGTACGCCGACGGGGTGGACGGGAAGCTCGCCTGCTTCGCGAAGACCTTCGAGAGCTGCTCGGGCTGGGTCAGCCAGACGGCGAGCTCGGTCGCCTCCTTCTTGTGCTTGCCCGCGCTCGGCACGCCCAGGAACGTTCCGCCCCAGTTGCCGTCGGTGGGCGCCTTGGCCATGTCCCACTGGCCCTTGCCCTCCGGGCCCGTCTTCTCCTGGATGTAGCCGGCCATCCACGCGGGGCAGGCCACGGTGGCGAACTTGGCGTTGGCGAAGCCCTGGTCCCACGTCGGGTCGAACTGCTTGAGCTTGGACGACATGTCGCCCTTCGCGACCTTCATCGCCGCGTCCCAGGCGTCCTTGCGGCCCTGGCTGTCCTCGTAGATCTCCTTGCCGCCCTTGTCGTAGTAGCGCTCTTTCGCACCGGCGAAGACGGCGTTGTAGACACTGGAGGCGGAGTCGACGAACTTGGTCCCATCGGGGGCCTTCTTCATGTACTTGTCGCCGAGCGCGACGTACTTGTTCCAGTCACCGCCCCACGCCTTGGCGAGCTCCTCGCGGTCGGTGGGAAGACCGGCCTTCTTGAAGAGGTCCTTGCGGTAACAGAGCGCCGTCGGGCCGATGTCGACGCCGAGGCCGACCGTCTTGCCGTCGTCGGTGGTGGCCTGCTTCCACTTCCAGTCGAGATACGTGGACTTGTCCACGCCCTCGGCCTTGCTCAGGTCCTCGAACTTGGCGCCCTGGGTCTTGACGACCTCGGTGATGTTGCTGACCTCTATGGCCGCGACGTCGTTGACACCGGCGCCGGACTGGAGCTGGGTGAGGAGCTTCGGGTAATAGGCGTCGTTGCGCTCGATCACGTTCTCTTTGATCTTGATGTTCGGGTGCGACTTCTCGTACTCGTCGTAGAGACCTGCTTGCTTCAGGCCAAGGACACCGAAGGTGCCCACGTTGAGCGTGACCTTGCCGTCGCTGCCCCCCGAGCCTTCGTCGTCGCTGGAACAACCGGCCAGCAGGCTTGTGGCCAGCGCGGTCACGGTCGCGAAGGCCACCAGCCGACCGGGTCGGCGGGAAATCGTGCGCATTACGTCCTCCTGTTGCCTGACGTGCCGACCCCCCGGCCAACTGCACTTCTTGCCCCGTTGATCTGACTCTGCGGCTCGGGTGGGGAACGTGCGGGATGTGTACGTGTCAGGTACTGTGGGAGCGCTCCCACAAGTGATGAGTTGAAGAGTCGTGGCTGGGAGCGGGGGTGTCAAGAGACCGGACATAGAGATATGTCTTCAGTTATCGGGCTGTTACTCGGGCGGCGACTCGGGTGCCACTCGGGCTGGTACGAGGACGCTCGCGCGTTCGGCCCATCCGCCCGGCGATGATCAGGCTGTTACATTCCTCTACATTCCTCGCCGGGGGAAGTGCGACGGGAGGCGGACAATGGCAGCTCACGGTGCGCGTAGCCGCAGTGGCGGGCGACCGACCCTGGAGGAGGTCGCCGCCAGGGCGGGAGTAGGCCGCGGGACGGTCTCCCGGGTGATCAACGGATCGCCGCGGGTGAGCGAGGCGACCCGGACGGCGGTCGAGGCCGCCGTCGCGGAACTCGGTTACGTCCCGAACACGGCGGCCCGCGCGCTGGCCGCCAACCGCACGAACGCCATCGCCCTCGTCGTGCCCGAGCCGGAGACCCGCTTCTTCGCCGAGCCGTACTTCTCCGACGTGCTGCGCGGGGTCGGCGCCGAGCTCGGCGAGACGGAGATGCAGCTCCTCCTGATCTTCGCCGGGAACGACCGCAGGCGTCAGCGCCTGGCCCAGTACCTCGCGGCCCACCGCGTCGACGGCGTCCTCCTGGTCTCGGTCCACGCCGACGACCCGCTGCCCGACCTCCTGACCCAGCTGGAGATCCCCGCGGTGATCAGCGGCCGCCGCTCGGCCGACGAGGCGCTGCCCTCGGTCGACTCCGACAACTTCGCCGGGGCGCACTCGGCGGTGGAGCACCTCCTGGGGCGCGGACGCACCTGCATAGCCACCATCACGGGGCGCCTGGACGTCTACGGCGCCCAGCGCCGCCTCGACGGCTACCGCGCCGCCCTGACGGACGCGGGCCGCCCGGTGGACGAGCGGCTCATCGCCGCCGGCGACTTCACGGAGGAGGGTGGCCGCCGGGCGATGTCGGAGCTGCTCGAAGCCTGCCCCGGGGTGGACGCGGTGTTCGCGGGCTCCGACGTGATGGCCGCGGGTGCCCGCCAGGTCCTGCGCGAGGCCGGGCGCCGCATACCCGACGACGTGGCGCTCGTCGGCTTCGACGACTCGGCGATCGCCCGCCACATGGACCCGCCGCTGACGAGCGTGCGCCAGCCCATCGAGGAGATGGGCCGGGCGATGATCGATCTGCTGCTCGCCGAGATCGCGGACGACCGCCCCGCGTCCGCCCGGCGCCTGGAACACCGCCAACTGGTGCTTCCGACGGAACTGGTGGAGCGGGCGTCGTCCTGAGCGGCCACCGGGCGGCTCCGCGGGACGACGGACGGGCCGCCGACGCGGGAGGCGACCGACGGCCCGGCGCCCCGGTGTCCGATTACGGGAGCGGCAATTGCGGACGGCATGCGAAAGGGCCCCGGTTCCTGAGAACCGGGGCCCTTTCTTCAGGGTGAGTGACGGGACTTGAACCCGCGGCCACCTGGACCACAACCAGGTGCTCTACCAACTGAGCTACACCCACCATGTCCGGTCGTTTTTCTTTCTTCTGACCGGCCGAGAAAAAGTGTACAGGGTCCGAAGGGGTGCTCGCGCACGCGTTTTCCGGACCCTGCACGAGGGATGGCTACCGGGGCGGACGTCACACGGATTTCCGTGCGGCTGGGCTCCGGATGGGTATCGGCTTCCGCCCGGCTGTCCGCGGCTGGAGGTCCGGGGGTCGCCCCCCGAGAGATACAGCCCGGACCCCGTACAGAAGGGTTCCGCGGAGGCTACTCCGTGGGCAGCACGTACTTGGCCGCGATGGTTTTCGCGGTGTCGGAGTCCGGGCCCGGCTGCGGCACGAAGACCGCCTCGCGGTAGTACCGCAGCTCGGCGATGGATTCGCGGATGTCCGCGAGGGCCCGGTGGTTGCCGTTCTTGTCCGGGCTGTTGAAGTACGCCCGGGGGTACCACCGCCGGGCGAGCTCCTTGATCGAGGAGACGTCGACGATGCGGTAGTGGAGGAACTCCTCCAGCGTCCGCATGTCGCGCAGCAGGAAGCCCCGGTCGGTACCGACCGAGTTCCCGCAGAGCGGAGCCTTGCGGGGCTCCTTGACGTGCTCACGTACGTACGCCAGGACCTGCTCCTCGGCGTCGGCCAGCGTCGTGCCCGATGCCAGCTCGTCGAGGAGCCCCGAGGTGGTGTGCATTTTGCGCACCACCTCGGGCATGGTCTCCAGCGCCGCGTCCGGCGGGCGGATCACGATGTCCACACCTTCACCGAGCACGTTCAGTTCCGAGTCGGTGACCAGTGCGGCCACCTCGATAAGTGCGTCATCCGTCAACGAGAGCCCGGTCATCTCGCAGTCGATCCACACCATGCGATCGTTCATGCGTCTTACCCTACGGCGCGCTCCTCTGGCCGGGCAGTGGTTGTCGCCCTGGCGCGTACGCATCCGAGTACGGCTTTCCCGGATCCGTCGACAGTGAGGTCGACGGGGCGAACGCACTCGCGGCCGCCGTACGCCGGGTCTGCGACGGGACAGGACCGCTCTCCGCGTTCAGTGTCGCCGTGGTGGGAACGGGCGCCGGGGATTCCAGCAAGGCCCGCTCACCCCCCTGCGGCCTGCGGGCGCGGTAAGCGGCCCGGTAGGCGGCCGGCGACGAGCCCAGCTGGCGGCGGAAGTGCCCGCGCAGGGCCACCGGCGAACGGAATCCGCAGCGGCCCGCGACCTCGTCGACGGAGTAGTCGGAGGTCTCGAGCAGCCGCTGTGCCTGCAGTACGCGCTGAGTGATCAGCCACTGCAGGGGAGCGCTCCCGGTGAGCGAGCGGAACCTGCGGTCGAACGTGCGCCTGCTCATGTAAGCGCGCGCGGCCAGGGTCTCCACGTCGAACTGCTCGTGGAGATGCTCCAGGGCCCAGGCGACGACCTCGGCGAGCGGGTCGGCGCCGATCTCCTCAGGTAAAGACCTGTCGAGATAGCGCTCCTGGCCGCCGGCCCTGCGCGGAGGCACCACGAGCCTGCGGGCGAGCGCGCCCGCCGCTTCGTTGCCGTGGTCCGTCCGCACGATGTGCAGGCACAGATCAATTCCGGCCGCGGTCCCCGCGCTCGTGAGCACGTCTCCGTCGTCGACGAAGAGCTCACGCGGGTCCACATGGACGGACGGATAGCGCTTGGCCAGCGTCGGTGCGTACATCCAGTGCGTGGTCGCCGGACGGCCGTCGAGCAGACCGGCCGCCGCGAGCACGAAAGCTCCGGTGCACAGCCCCACGATGCGGGCGCCCTCTTCGTGCGCGCGGCGCAACGCGTCGAGTGCCTCCGGCGGTGGCGGCGATGTGATCGACCGCCAGGCCGGCACCACGACGGTGCCCGCGCGTCCTATCGCCTCCAGGCCATGCGGCGCGGTGAGTTCGAGCCCCCCGGTCGTACGCAGCGGGCCGTCCTCACCGGCGCAGACCAGCAGCCGGTACCGGGGAACCCCGGCGTCCTGCCGGTCGATCCCGAACACGGAGAGCGGTATGGAACTCTCGAAGATGGGGCCACCGCTGAACAGCAGCACCGCGACAATCTCCCTGCGGCGGCGTCCGGAAAGCTTCCGCGACGCGGCTTCTTGCACGGCAGTGGAGTCGTGGCTCATGGTGCTAAGCCCCCCTCGGTCGTCGCGGCTCCCTGTTCTTGGCCTTTTCTGTTTTTGCTCCGTTTTCTACGGTCTCTGCGTTCCCGGCGCTCTTGGCGTTCCTGTCGGACCTGTCGCTCCTGCACGTTTCCCCTCGGTCCTCCACCAGTCCCCCGCCGTAATACAGTCATGATCGAATCTACTGTGTCCTGTGCTGCCGGGGTGACCAGTTAAGGACCCGGCACTATGTCGACATGGCAACTTGGCGTGAAGCAGTCGATCACGAAGCGTTGCACTCACGGGCGTTGCTGGGAAGTGCGCCTCACCTCCGTGGCCGGTCCCCATAGGGTTCAGACGGCCTCTGTACGCCTTTCAGCCCTGGTGGGACCAGGGTTGGGTACCCCTTCGGCCAAGGAATGCATGGCCATAGGAAGTTGGCTGAAAAGCAACGGGGGAGTACGTACGAATCGGTCAGCCCTCCGGCGTAGACCCACCAGCATGCCGACCGCCCCTGTGCGCCCCCGAGCCCGCCCGCCCGTGCCGTCCGCGACGGTCGTCGCCCCGCTCCTCGATCAGTCGCGCGGACCCTCGCTCGGACTGCCGCAGCAGCAGCCGGCAGACCCCCGTCACGGCCACAAGACCGAGGGCGGACCCGGCGGCTCCGGCCAGCGACGTCCCATAGCCCACAAGGACCACGGGGACCAGGACGCAGCTGAACGCGGCCCAGCGCACGACATCGGTCACGGAGTCCTGCGCGGGGGTGGGGGGTGTTTCCTCGGCGCGCGGCGCCGGAACGCCCCCGCGCGGGCGTTCGTGCGCCCCCTGCGGCGGGCGTCGGTGGCTCCGCAGTGTGACGTGTGAGTCCGTCGTGACCTGTGAGGACACGGGGGGCGGTCCAGGCACGGAGGTCTCCTCGTGGCGGTGGTGTACCGGAGTTCAACGCGTGGTCGCCCGGCCGGTCACTGGCGTGAACCTTGTGGCCGATGGCGGTCCACGCGAGTGGGTGCCCAAACCACCTGTACGGGGCAGCAACCATTGCCATACGGGCGACGCTCATGCATGCTCCGGTGAACGCCGTGAGGCTCCCGCAGGGCCGGTAACAAGCCCTGGGCAGGAGAGGAGTGTCGCCGTACCCTTGGGGGTATGGGGTTGGGAAGATGATTCCCGGACACAGCTCCGGTTCTCGTCGCCGCTCCTCCTCGCCCCTGCTCGACCCTGTCTGATCCTGTCCGATCTGCCCGATACCGCGCTGTACGACCCGAACAAAGTCGACCCTCCCACAGAGGACTCCTTCGCCGAGACACCCATGGCCGGTCACGAATTCTCCGAACCAGCGGACCGCAAGCGGCAGGTCGCCGATCCCACGGCGACCCCCCAGGCGGCTGAAGAACTACGTCATTCCTGCGATCCGGCCTTTCGGCACGGGGTGGTCGTCGGTTTCGACGGCTCGATGTCCAGCGAGCGCGCGCTCTCGTACGCGATCGGCATGGCCCATCGCTCCGGATCCGGTCTGATCATCGTGCATGTCGCCAACAGGCTCCCCACCACGGTGTGGGCGGGCTGCGAGCCGCCGGTCTTCGTCGACGTGCCGGACCACCGCACGGAAGTGCTCGGCCTCGAACTGGCCTGTGCGGATTATCTGTCCGAGGTGCCGTGGATTCTTGTCGAGCGCGGCGGCGACATCTGCCACGAACTCGAAGAGGTCGGCCGTGAGTACTCCGCGGACGCGATCGTCGTCGGATCGACGCACGGGATCGTGGGGCGCATCTTCGGCTCGGTCGCGGGCCGGCTCGCGCGCCGCGCGCAACGCCCCGTCGTCGTCATTCCGTAACGCCGCCTCGCCGCAGGTGGGGTGAGGGTGGTGCGCCGTCGACTTCCTTTCCGGGCGGCTTCCCGGGTGTAGATAAATCTACTCGTGCGTAGGGGTGGGTTGTGCCCTTGTGAAGGGTACGTACTGGTGGCAAGGACAACTGCACGCCCTGCAGGCCGGGGAGTGACGGCCACCGGTCGAGGCAGGCGTGGGTCGGGGGAATGGGCGCCCCCGTCCCCTGAAGAACGGCCCCTCGCACGCCTGGTGGCACGCGCGAGGGGCCGTTCACGTTTCTGCGGCGCCCGGACTACTCCACCGTGACGGACTTGGCGAGGTTGCGGGGCTTGTCGATGTCCCGGCCGAGCGCCAATGCCGTGTGGTAGGCGAGGAGTTGGAGCGGGATGCCCATCAGGATCGGGTCCAGCTCGTTCTCGTTCTTCGGGACCAGGATGGTCTGGTCGGCCTTCTCCTGCTCCTGGTGCGCGACCGCGAGGATCTTGCCGCTGCGGGCCTTGATCTCTTCGAGGGCGGCGCGGTTCTTCTCCAGGAGGTCGTCGTCCGGGACGATCGCGACCGTCGGGAGCGCGGGCTCGATGAGCGCGAGCGGGCCGTGCTTGAGCTCGGACGCGGGGTAGGCCTCGGCGTGGATGTACGAGACCTCCTTGAGCTTGAGGGAGGCTTCGCGGGCGACGGGGTAGCCGCGTACACGTCCGATGAAGAGCATCGAGCGGGCTTCCGCGTAATTCTTGGCGATCTTCTTGATCTCGTCCTCCTGCTTGAGGATCTCCGAGATCTGCCCCGGCAGCTTGCGCAGGCCCTCGATGATCCGCTTGCCGTCGGAGACCGACAGGTCGCGGATGCGGCCCAGGTGCAGCGCGAGCAGGCCGAAGGCGACCGTGGTGTTGGTGAAGCACTTGGTCGAGACGACGCAGACCTCCGGGCCCGCGTGGACGTACACGCCCGCGTCGGCCTCACGGGCGATCGCGGAACCGACGACGTTCACCACGCCGAGGACGCGGGCGCCCTTGCGCTTCAGCTCCTGGACGGCGGCGAGCACGTCGTACGTCTCGCCGGACTGGGAGACGGCGATGTAGAGGGTGTCGGGGTCCACGACCGGGTTGCGGTAGCGGAACTCGCTCGCGGGCTCGGCGTCCGCGGGGATGCGGGCCAGCTCCTCGATCATCTGGGCGCCGATCATGCCCGCGTGGTACGAGGTGCCGCAGCCGAGGATCTTGACGCGGCGCACCTTGCGGGCGTCGTGCGCGTCGAGGTTCAGGCCGCCGAGGTGCACGGTGGAGAAGCGGTCGTCGATGCGGCCGCGCAGGACGCGGTCCACGGCCTCGGGCTGCTCGAAGATCTCCTTGTGCATGTACGTGTCGTGGCCGCCCATGTCGTACGACTCCGCCTCCCACTCCACGGTGGTGGGCGACGCGGTCGTACGCGAGCCCTCGGTGGTGTACGTGCGGTAGTCGTCGGCCTTGATGGTGGCCATCTCGCCGTCGTCGAGGGTGACGACCTGGCGGGTGTGCGAGACGAGCGCGGCGACGTCCGACGCGACGAACATCTCCTTCTCGCCGATGCCGAGCACGACGGGGGAGCCGTTGCGGGCGACGACGATGCGGTCGTTGAAGTCGGCGTGCAGGACGGCGATGCCGTACGTGCCCTCGACGTGGCGCAGGGCCTCGCGGACCTTCTCCTCCAGCTTGTCCGCCTGGGCGCGGGCGATGAGGTGGACGAGGACCTCGGTGTCCGTCTCGGAGAGGAACTCGACGCCGTCGGCGGTGAGCTTGGCGCGCAGCTCGGACGCGTTGTCGATGATGCCGTTGTGCACGACGGCGACCTTGTCGTCACCCGACATGTGCGGGTGGGCGTTCTCGTCGGACGGGGCGCCATGGGTGGCCCAGCGGGTGTGGGCGATGCCGGTGGTGCCCTTGAAGCGGGCGGGGACCTTGGCCTCCAGGTCGCGCACGCGCCCCTTGGCCTTGACCATCTTCAGCCCCGAGGCCTTGGGGCTGGTGATGACGACGCCCGCGGAGTCGTAGCCGCGGTACTCCAGGCGCTGGAGGCCTTCCAGGAGGAGGGGGGCCACGTCACGCTTGCCGATGTAACCGACGATTCCGCACATAAAGGGTGTCCTAGCCGTAAGAGGGTGTGGTTCTGGCTTCGCTTCTTCTGGGCTTCAGCCGTAGATCATGCGGCGCAGCTGTCTGAGGGTGAGCTCAGGCGGCGAGACCGCGCGGTACTGGAGGTCCGCCGAGATCTGTTCGAAGATCGCCGCGTTCAGCAGGCCCTGACCCTGCAGTTCGCGGTGGCGGCGACGGACGAACTGCTCGGTCGTCTCGTCGAAGTAGGCCAGCACGTCCTGGACGACCCGCAGCGCTTCGCCCCGCTGGAGCTGGGTGCTGCGGGTGAGGTGGTCCACCAGGTCGTCGTGCATTCGTTGATCCTGAGGGAATAGCCCTCCGGGTGCAACAATCCTGCCCGGAATCGGGCAGGGATGCGTCGAAAACTGGCCCCGACGGATTACATGCGCTTCAGTACCGCCTGCTTGGCGAGCGAGAACTCCTCGTCCGTGAGTATCCCGGACTGACGCAGTTCGCCCAGCTCACGGAGGCGCCGCAGGAGGGCGTCATGATCGTCCTCGGCCGGGACGGCGGGCGCGGGGGCGGGCGCGGGCTGCGCCGTCAGGGCAGGGGGCGCGTCCGGGGGCTCCGCGAGGGCCGCCGCCGGATGGGGCAGCCGCGCCTGCACGGCCGCCGCGATCAGTGCCATCAGCGGGTCCTTCTTGAAGCCCCACAGTTCGACGGAGTTCGGGTCGTACTTCGCAGGGGCCTTCGTGGGCGCGTGCCGCACGCTGAAGCGGAGGTAGCCGTTCTCCAGGCCCACCGCGGGCTGCCACTCCACCGCGGCGACCTCGGCGAGCGCCAGCGAGCGCGTACCGGACGCCGATTTCGCCTCTTCCGTCTTCCAGTTCCACTCCAGACGGATGTGGTCGCCGTCGAAGCTCACCGTGCCGTCCCCCGCCGACACCGAGAGCGGCACCGAAGGCCCCGGAAGGAGATAGCTCTCGCAGGACGCGGCGGGCACCTGTTCGATGAGCAGCGCGTTGCGGACCTCGTCGACCACGTACTCCGCGACCCCGTAGCGGTCCGATTCCACCGTCAGCTGATACGGATCCGCCGCGTCCCCGAGCTTGCCCCCCGCGGCCTGCAGGAACGGATCCGCGCCGTCCCGCAGGCGCAGCCGCAGCCGCCCCGACTTCTTGCCCTGCTCGAAGGCGATACCCGCCAACGCACCCAGCGGCACGGCCAGTTCTCCCAGTGACTTGCGCAGCAGAGACACGTTCTTGTCGCGTCCCGGCACAAGGCGCAGCGTCTCTCCGTCGAAGGTCCAGGTCCCGTCGCGCTGGATGATTTCCGCCATGGGACGATTCTTCCATCGGCGGGCCGCCGAAGTGGTCTACACCCTTGACCCGCCACGGGGCGCAGGGTACCCATGGTGACCGTTCGATTGCGTTGCACCACAGTGATGGCCCGTCGAAGGGACCCGCTCGTGAGACAGCACCACAGATCGACCCGCCTGTTCGGCTCGCTGCTGCTCGTCGCCGCGGCCGGATTCTCGTCCGTGGCCGCTGTGCCGGGCGGCGGCGACGGCGTGAAGGAGGCAGCCACGGCCACCACCCCGACCCCGCTCGGCCAGGTGATCCCGGCCCCGGCGTCCGCCGACCCCGGCGGATCCCCGTACGAGATCAACTCCAAGACCCGCATCAGGGTCGACGACTCGCGTGACGCGCACAGGATCGGCGGCTATCTGGCGGGCGTCCTGCGTCCCTCGACCGGGTACTCCCTGAAGGTCACCGACGACGACGGCCGCGACGGCATCCGGCTGCGTCTTGACTCCAAGGACAAGTCCCTGGGGAACGAGGGCTACCGCCTCGAATCCAGGCGCGGCTCCCTCACCATCACGGCCCGCGAGCCCGCCGGGCTCTTCTACGGGGTCCAGACGCTGCGGCAGCAGTTGCCGGCCGCCGCCGAGAAGAAGACCAAGCAGAAGGGCCCGTGGCTGGTCGCGGGCGGCACCATCAAGGACGCGCCCCGCTACGAGCACCGCGGCGCGATGCTCGACGTGTCGCGGCACTTCTTCTCGGTCGACAAGGTCAAGCGCTACATCGACCAGATGTCGCTCTACAAGGTCAACAAGCTGCATCTGCACCTGAGCGACGACCAGGGCTGGCGCATCGCCATCGACTCCTGGCCCAGGCTCACGACGTACGGCGGCTCCACGCAGGTCGGCGGCGGCAAGGGCGGCTACTACACGAAGGCCCAGTACAAGGACATCGTCCGGTACGCGGCATCCCGGCAGCTCGAAGTGATCCCCGAGATCGACATGCCGGGCCACACGAACGCCGCGCTCGCCTCGTACGCCGAGCTGAACTGCGACGGCGTCGCGCCCCCGCTCTACACCGGCACCGAGGTCGGCTTCAGCTCGCTGTGCGTGAAGAAGGGCGTGACGTACGACTTCGTGGACGACGTCATCCGCGAGATCGCCGCTCTGACGCCCGGCAGGTACATCCACATCGGCGGTGACGAGGCGCACTCCACCAGCCATGAGGACTATGTGACGTTCATGAACAAGGTGCAGCCCGTGGTCGCCAAGTACGGCAAGACCGCGATCGGCTGGCACCAGCTGACCGGCGCCACCCCCGCCAAGGGCGCCATCGCGCAGTACTGGGGCTACGACGCCACCGGCGCCGCCGAGCGCCAGCAGGTCGCCGACGCGGCGAAGAACGGCACCAAGCTGGTCCTCTCGCCCGCCGACCGCGCCTACCTCGACATGAAGTACGACAAGGACACCCCCCTCGGCCTGTCCTGGGCGGGCTACGTCTCGGTCCAGCGCAGCTACGACTGGGACCCGGGTACGTACCTGAAGGGCGCGCCCGCGGACTCGATCAAGGGTGTCGAGGCCCCGCTGTGGTCGGAGACGCTCTCGACCTCCGCGCACATCGAGTACATGGCGTTCCCGCGCCTGCCCGGCATCGCCGAGCTCGGCTGGTCGCCCGCGTCGACGCACGACTGGAACACGTACAAGGCACGGCTCGCCGAACAGGGGCCGCGCTGGGACGCGTTGGGCATCGGCTACTACAAGTCGCCCGAGGTGCCCTGGCCCGGCAAGTAGTCACGTACGTACATACATGAGTGGGGCTCCCGGGGACCGTCCCGGGAGCCCCACTCGGCTCGTGGGTGAGGGGTGTCGGGCTACGCGATCGGGTTCTTCAGCGTCCCGACCAGTTGCAGCGCGCCCGCCGGGTCGGCGAGGTCCACCATCTGTTCGTTGTCCCGCAGCTGGAGCCGGTTCAGGCAGGACCGTGCGAACTCGGGGGCGAACATGTCGTACTGCTTGAACTTGTCGGCCAGTTGGGGCGTGGCCTCCTGGTACGTCGTGACGCACTCGGTGACGGCGCCCCAGAACGTCTCCTCGTCCACCAGGCCCTCGGTGACGAGGTTCGCGGACAGGAAGCGGAAGAAGCAGTCGAAGACGTCCGTGAAGATGGACAGGAGCTTCTGGTCGTCGGGGACCTCGACCCGGAGCCGTTCGACCGCGGGCGGGAGCACCGCGTCGGGGTCCATGACCGCGATCTCCTCGGCGATGTCCTTGAAGATCGCCCGCTGTACGGCGCCGTCCTTCAGGACCAGGATGACGTTCTCGCCGTGCGGCATGTAGACGAGGTCGTACATGTAGAAGCTGTGCAGGAGCGGTGTCAGGTAGGCGTGCAGATAGCCGCGCAGCCACTCGGCGGGGGTGAGTCCGGAGCGCTCGATGAGGGCGCCCGCGAAGGACGCGCCGTCGAGGTCGGTGTGGAGCAGCGAGGCCATCGTGGCCAGTTGCTCGCCGTCGGCGAGCGTGGGGACGGGGCTCTCGCGCCACAGGGCCGCGAGCATTTTGCGGTACGGGGAGTAGCGGTCGGTCGCGGCCTCGTACTCCAGGTGGCGATAGCCCACGGCCGCGCGCTCGCGGATGACCGTGAGGCCCGTCCTCTTCAGGGTCTCGTCGGTGTCGATGAGGTTCGCGAGCCAGTCGTTGATCGCCGGGGTCGCCTCCATGTACGCGGCCGAGAGCCCGCGCATGAAGCCCATGTTGATGACCGAGAGGGCCGTTTTGACGTAGTGCTTGGCCGGGTCGGTGGTGTTGAAGAACGTACGGATCGACTGCTGGGCCAGGTACTCGTCGTCCCCCTCGCCCAGGCAGACGAGGTGGCGCTGGGCGACCTCGGCCGCGAAGGTCACGGAGAGCTTGTTCCACCACTGCCAGGGGTGGGCCGGGATCAGGAGGTAGTCCTCGGGGTCCAGGCCCTGGTCACGGAGTTCGCGGTCGAAGCGGTCAAGGGTCTCCTGGCCGAGCTCGGCCCGGAAGAACGACTCGTAGTCGATGCCCGCGCCCGCGGTGAACGCGGCGCGCTCCTTGCTCGCCGCCAGCCACACGAGGCGTACGGGGCTCGCGGTCTCGGGAGCGTACGAGAGGTACTCGTGCACGCCGAAGCCGAGCCGGCCGTTGTTGGCGACGAAGCAGGGGTGGCCCTCGGTCATGCCCGTCTCGATCTCCTGGAAGCCGGAGCGGGAGAGCTCGGCGGCCGGGATCGCGGGCTTGGTGAGTTTGTAGCAGGTGCCGGAGAGCGTGGAGGAGATCTCCTCCAGGTAGACCGGCAGGATCTCGTCGCTCAGGCCGAGGGCCGTGCGCAGCTCGATGAAGAAGTCGAGTGCGTTGAGGGGGAGTTCGGTGCCGTCGCGGTGCCGGGATATGGACTCTGCGTCGACCTGCCAGTGGTCGAGCCGCAGGCGTTTGGCGGTGAAGCGGTAGCGGGTCAGGGCGTCGTCGCTGCGGATGACGTACTTGTCGTCGCCCAGGGGCTCCGGGGTGAAGAGCAGCTCGTGGGAGAACTCGGCGATGGCTTTGCGGATGAGGAGGCGGTTGGCCTGCTCCCAGCGCTCGGGGGAGAGGTGCGCCGTTGCGTCGGACAGGGTCATATCGCCGATTCCCTTTCGCGTACTGCTTCTTCGAACTGCTCGCGGGTGCAGAAGCTCAGCAGAGCTCTTTTCTCCGGCTTCTGGATGACTTCGGACGCGCGGAACCCGACGGCTTCGTTGAGGGCGTGCACGGCCGTGTTGTCGATGTCGGGTTCGACCACCACGCGCGCCGTCGCCGGGTCGGCGAAGAGCGTCGCCATGACCTTGGTGATCACGTCCCGGGTGAAGCCGGGTATGCGGACGTCGGAGGGCGCGGTGAGGAAGTGCATGCCCACGTCGCCGGGCTCGGGGTCGTAGAGACCGACGAGTTCGACGTATCTGGGGTCGTAGCGCTCCATCAGGAAGGCGGGAACGCCTTTGTGCAGGCCGATGAACGCGTCGTGGTGCTCGTGGGCGGCGATCGCCATGTACTCGCGCTCGACGTCAGGGAGCGTCGCGTCCTGCATCATCCAGAACGAGGCCTTGGGGTGGGTGACCCAGCCGTGCAGGAGCTCGGCGTCCTCAAGGGCGTCGAGGGGGCGCAGGGCCAGGTCCGGGTTGGTGCTGGGGTTGCTCATACGGCGAACTCCTGGAACGCGATGGACTTCTCGACGGGGTAGTACTCCGCGCCGAGCAGCTCACCGATGATGTACGCGTTGCGGTACGGGCCCATGCCCAGGTCGGGGCTGGTCAGGGAGTGGGCGTGCACGGCACCGTTCTGCAGGAAGATGCCGCGTCCCGTGGTGTCGATCGAGTAGTTGCGGGCGACCTCGAAGCGGCCCCGGCCGTCCCAGCGGATGCGGTCGCGCACCGGCTCCAGGAAGTCGGGGGTGGCGTACTGGTAGCCGGTGGCCAGGATCAGGCCCTCGGATTCCAGCTCGAAGTCCTTGCCCTGTTCGTCCTGGCGCAGGCCCAGGGTGTAGGTGCCGTTCTCGTGACGCGCGCTCTGCAGCGAGGAGTTGGTGAGCAGCCGCGTCGGCACCGGGCCGGCGAGGTTCTTCTGGTAGAGCAGGTCGAAGATGTCGTTGATCAGGTCGCCGTCGATGCCCTTGAAGAGCGTCTTCTGCTGGTCCTGGAGGCGGTAGCGGGTGGCTTCCGGCAGCGCGTGGAAGTAGTCGACGTACTCCGGAGAGGTCATCTCCAGGGTCAGCTTGGTGTATTCGAGGGGGAAGAAGCGCGGGGAGCGCGTGACCCAGTTGAGCTGGTAGCCGTGGACGTCGATCTCGCTCAGGAGGTCCTGGTAGATCTCGGCGGCGGACTGACCGCTGCCGACGAGCGTGATCGACTCCTTCTTCTGGAGCTCCCGCTTGGACTGCAGATAGCGGGAGTTGTGGATGAAGTCCCCGCCGAGTCCCGCGCAGGCCTCGGGGATGTGCGGAGGGGTGCCGGTCCCCAGGACGAGGTGGCGGGCCCGGAAGGTGTCGCCGGTGGAGGTGTGGACGACGTACAGCTCATCGGCGTACGTCACCTCGGTCACCGTCGTGCTGAAACGGATCGAGGAGAGTTTGGCCGCGGCCCAGCGGCAGTAGTCGTTGTACTCGGTGCGCAGCGGATAGAAGTTCTCGCGTATGTAGAACGAGTACAACCGCCCCGCTTCCTTCAGGTAGTTGAGGAAGGAGTAGGGGGACGTCGGGTCCGCGAGCGTGACGAGGTCCGACATGAACGGGGTCTGGAGGTGAGCGCCCTCCAGGAACATGCCCGAGTGCCACTCGAAGTCCGGCTTGGACTCCAGGAAGAGGCCGCTGAGCTCGTCGATGGGTTCGGTCAGACAGGCGAGGCCGAGGTTGAAGGGGCCCAGTCCGATACCGATGAAGTCCAGGGGTTCCATGGGGTCCACAGGTTCCAGGGGTCCTCGGGGTTCTCGGAGTTCCCGTGGTTCTCGGTGATCAGGAAGCGCGGTCAAGGGTCTCTCCCAGGTACTGCTCGGCGTGGCCGGCGATCAGATCGAGGACGGCCGTGATGTCTTCGACCGTGGTCTCGGGGTTGAGCAGGGTGAACTTGAGGTACTGGCGGTCGCCGACCTTGGTGCCCGCGACGACGGCGTCACCGGAGGCGAACAGGGCCTTGCGGGCGTACAGGTTGGCGTGGTCGATGGCGGAGGGGTCGCAGATCGACTCGGGTATGTAGCGGAAGACGAGCGTGGAGAGCTGGGGCTCCACGACGACGTCGTAGCGGGGGTCGGCGGCGAGCAGTGCCCAGCCCTCGTCCGCCATGTCGCACACGGAGTCGAAGAGCTCGCCGATGGCGTCGGCGCCCATCACCCGCAGCGTCATCCACAGCTTCAGGGCGTCGAAGCGCCGCGTCGTCTGGAGGGACTTGTCGACCTGGTTGGGGATACGTTCCTGCACCATGCGGCGCGGGTTGAGGTACTCCGCGTGGTAGGTGGCGTGGCTGAGCGTCGTCCGGTCCCGCACCAGGACTGCGGAGGAGCTCACCGGCTGGAAGAAGGACTTGTGGTAGTCGACGGTGACGGAGTCGGCGCGGTCGATGCCGTCGATGAGATGCCGGTTCTTGAGCGAGGCGAGCAGACCGCAGCCGTACGCCGCGTCGACGTGCATCCAGGTGTTGTACTGCTCGCAGAGTTCGGCGATCTCGGGGAGCGGGTCGATGGAGCCGAAGTCGGTGGTGCCCGCCGTGGCGACGACCGCCATGGGGGTGAGGTCGTTGTCGCGGCAGCGCTCCAGTTCGCGGGCGAGTGCCACGGTCTGCATGCGCTTGTTGTGATCGGTGGGGATGACGATCACGGCGTCCTCGCCGAGACCCAGCAGGGTCGCGGCCTTCTGGATGCTGAAGTGGCCCACCTCGGAGGCGAAGATGCGCAGCCGCCCGGCAGGCTTTCCCGCCTTGGCGGCCTCCTCGCGGGCGAGCAGCATGGCCTGGAGGTTGGACTGTGAGCCGCCGCTCGTGAAGACGCCGTCGGCGGCCGGGCCCAGCCCGATGCGGTCGGCGGTCCAGTCGATGAGGCGGCGTTCGATCAGTGTGCCGCCCGCGGATTGATCCCAGGTATCGAGGGAAGAGTTCACGGCGGAGAGCACTGCTTCGCCGAGCACCGCCGGAATGACCACCGGGCAGTTGAGGTGCGCGAGATAGCGGGGATGGTGGAAGTACACGGCGTCGCGCAGGTAGAGCTCGTCGAGCTCGTCCAGGGCTGCGATGGTGTCGTGCAGGGGTTCGTCCAGGTCGACGGCCTCGATGCGGGGCGCGAGATCTTCGACGGAGACGCCGGTGAAAGGGCGTGAGGTGGTGGCGATTCTGGCCGCCACCCGCTCGACTCCTTCGGTCACGGAGCTGCGGTAACGCTCCGCGGTGGTGTCGTTGAGCAGGTGCGAGCGCATGAACTTCCTCTGGGTGAGGGGACTTGGGGGAAGTGAGGTAAGCCTAACCTAACTATCCTTGTGGATAAACCCAGGGGGGTCTGGTGATCACCATGAGGCAGGGAAACGGAACGACTCTCTCCGGAAAATGGACCAGCCCTCTCCGGTAAACGGAACAGCCCTCCCTGGTAAACGGAACAGCCCTCTCCGAAATGCGGAGAGGGCTGTGCTGTGCGGGCCTCGGGTGAAGGGTCAGCTGACCTTCTTGGCCTTCTCGATCGCGTCGGCGAGGTCCTCGAGGATCGGGGCGCACTTGTCGTACGAGTAGATGGGCTCGGTGACGCGCGGGATGACCTGGCCTGCCTTGACCGCGGGCAGCTTCGCCCAGGTCGGCTTCTCGATGTCGGCGGGCTGGATGGTGGCGGTGCGGTTGTCCATCATGATCACGTCGGCGGCGTGCTTGTTGACGTTCTCCCAGCTCAGGTTCTCGAACCAGCCGCCGCTCGCCTTCTTGGCGCTCTCGGACGGCTCCACGAAGTTCACGCCGAGGGACTTGAAGTACTCCAGGTCGGCGGAGAGGTTCGTGCCGGAGACGTAGAAGATGTCCTGGCTTGCCGAGCCCACGAGGACCTTGATGTCCTTGTTCGCCTTGGCGACCTTGCGCAGCCGCTCGGCGGCGGCCTCGAAGCGCTTCTTCGCCTTGACGACCTTGTCGGCCTTCACGTCCGCGCCGAGCGACTCGGCGAGCGCGAGGAGGCGCTGGAGGGGCTGGGTCATCTGGCGGTCGTAGACGCTGATGCCGACGCTCGGGGCGAGCTTGAGGATCTTGTCCTTGCTGTCCTCGGGGACGGACCAGAGGGTGCCCGCGTCGTCGAACATCGTGGAGACGAGGAGGTCGGGGGCGAGGCCCGCGTACTTCTCGATGTTGAACTGACCCCATTCGTTGCCGAGGATCGTCAGCTTGCTGACGTCCATGTCACCGGCCTGGACGTCGGGCTTGCCGCTCTTGGTCTTCGTCGGGCCGAAGACGCCCTTGACCTCGATGCCGTAGTCGAAGAGCGCGGCGGCGACGCCGGTGAAGGCGACGATGTTCTTCGGCGTCCCCTTGCTCTTGGCGCTCGTGCCGCGGTCGTCCTTGAAGCTCCAGGGGCCCGAGTCCCCGGAGTCCGCCGACGCGCCCGAGCCGTCCTTCTTCTCGTCCCCGCAGGCTGCCAGCAGGGCCGTGAGGCCGAGGGCGCCGCCGGCGGCGAGAAGGCCGCGGCGGGAAGGCTGAGGGAGGCGGGCGTTGGGCATGAGGGTCTCTGCTTTCGTGAGGACGGCGGCGGGTGGCCACTGGCCGGAATCAGCGCTTAGGCTAACCTAACCTAAGCGGATGTCCAGTGGCCCTCGCGGTCGCCTTCCCACGGGCGGGGCTGTTATCCGGGCTGTCGTCCCGGGAGGTTTCCTCTGTGCCGCGCCGCTATTCGGGCTGTTGCCTCGGGGAAGCTTCCTGTGTGCCGCGCCGCTACCCGGGCTGATGCCCCGGCAAGCTTCCCCTGTGCCGCGCCCCTATCCCGCGAAGCCCAGCTCCCTGGCGATCAGCATGCGCTGGACCTCGCTGGTCCCCTCGCCGATCTCCAGGATCTTGGAGTCCCGCCACATCCGTGCCACCGGATACTCGTTCATGAAGCCGTAGCCGCCGTGGATCTGCGTGGCCTCACGGGCGTTGTCGACGGCGACCGTGGAGGAGTAGAGCTTCGCGATCGCCGCCTCCTTCTTGAAGGGTTCACCGCCGACGAGGCGCGACGCCGCGTCCCGCCAGCCGACCCGGGCCATGTGCGCCCGCGTCTCCATGTCGGCGATCTTGAACTGGATCGCCTGGTTCGCCCCGATCGGCTTGCCGAAGGCGTGCCGCTCCTTGGCGTACTTCACGGACTCGTCGACGCAGCCCTGCGCGAGGCCCGTCGCGAGCGCGGAGATCGCGACCCGGCCCTCGTCGAGGATCCGCAGGAACTGCGCATAGCCGCGCCCCTCTTCACCCAGGAGGTTCGCCGCCGGGACCCGCACGTCGGAGAAGGCCAGCTCGCGCGTGTCCGAGGCGTTCCAGCCGACCTTCGAGTACGGAGCCGCGACCGTGAACCCGGGTGTCCCCGACGGCACGATGATCGAGGAGATGAGCGGACGGCCGTCCGCCTTGCGGCCGGTGACGGCGGTGACCGTGACCAGGCCCGTGATGTCCGTGCCGGAGTTGGTGATGAAGCACTTGGAGCCGTTGATCACCCACTCGTCGCCGTCCCGCACTGCGGTCGTACGGGTACCGCCCGCGTCCGAGCCGCCGTCCGGCTCGGTCAGGCCGAAGGCGCCGAGGAGTTCACCGGAGCAGAGCCGGGGCAGCCACTCGCGCTTCTGCTCGTCCGTACCGAAGAGGTGGATCGGCATCGCGCCGAGGGAGACGCCCGCCTCCAGGGTGATCGCCACGGAGGAGTCGACCCGCGCCAGCTCTTCGAGCGCGATGCCCAGGGCGAGATAGTCGCCGCCCATCCCGCCGTACTCCTCGGGGAAGGGGAGGCCGAACAGGCCCATGCGGCCCATCTCACGGACGATCTCGTACGGGAACTCGTGGCGTTCGTAGAGGTCGCCGATCTTCGGGGCGACGACGTCGTGCGCGAACGCCTCGACGGTGCGGCGGAGTTCCTCGTGCTCGGGGGACAGACGGTGGTCCATCGTTCTTCACTGCTCCTGGTGGGAGGTGCCCGTCAGGGCACGGACGGTGCGGGACGGGCTGGGTCGGCCCAGTTGTTCGGCCATCCACGCGCTGGTGGCGGTGAGGCGGCCGAGATCGACGCCGGTCTCGATGCCGAGGCCGTCGAGCATCCATACGAGGTCTTCGGTGGCGAGGTTTCCGGTGGCGCTCTTCGCGTACGGACAGCCGCCGAGGCCGCCCGCCGACGCGTCGACCGTGCGCACGCCGTGCTGCAGGGCGGCCAGGGTGTTGGCGAGCGCCTGGCCGTACGTGTCGTGGAAGTGCACGCCGATGCGGTCCGTCGGCACGCCCTCTTCGTTCAACTCCGCGAGCAGTGCGAGGACGTGGCCCGGTGTGGCCACGCCGATGGTGTCGCCGAGGCTCAGCTCCTGGCAGCCCATGTCCACGAGGGCCTTCGCGGTGCGGACGACCTGGGCGATGGGCACCGGGCCCTCCCACGGGTCGCCGAAGCACATGGAGAGATAGCCCCGCACATGCACCTTCTGCTCGCGGGCGCGTGCCACGACCGGCTCCGACATCGCGAGGGCCTCGCCCATCGTGCGGTTGAGGTTGGCCTTGGCGAAGGACTCCGTGGCGCTGACGAAGACGGCCACGCCGCGGGCGCCGAGCGCGAGGGCGCGGTCAAGACCCCGGGCGTTCGGCACGAGGACGGGGAGCTTCGCCCGCGCGTCCCGCTCAAGGTCGCTCACGAGCGGGAAAAGCTGCTCGGCGTCGGCCAGTTGGGGCACCCACTTGGGGTGCACGAAGCTGGTCGCCTCGATGGTCGTGAGGCCCGCGGCGGCGAGGCGGTGGATGAACTCCGCCTTGATCTCCGTGGGGACGAGCGCCTTCTCGTTCTGCAGGCCGTCCCGGGCGCCCACTTCATAGATGCGGACGCGTGGCGGCAGGTCCTGGGTGGGAACGGCCATGGGGAGAGCCGTGGGGAGCGTCATTTCTCCTCCTGCGGGGTCTGTGGTTCCTGCGGGGCCTGCGGGACCTCGGGGATCACCACGGCCAGGATCTGGTCCATGGCGACGGTCGAGCCCGGTGTGACGTCGAGTTCGCTGACGGTGCCCGCGTGCGGGGCGGAGATGACGTGCTCCATCTTCATCGCCTCCACCACCAGGAGGCTCTGCCCCTGGGCCACTTGATCGCCGGTGGAGACCTTGACGACCGTGACGGTGCCGGGCATGGGGGCGGTCAGGGCGTCGGCCCCGCTGTGGGCGGCGCCGGTGAGGCTCGCCGCCACGGGGTCGTGATCCTGTACGTGCCAGGCGTCGCCGTCCCGGCCGAGCCAGTCGGCGGCGCGGTGGAAGGTGTGGGCGAGACCGTCCACGTGGACCGTGACGCGGCCGGGCTCCACGGTGTGCGGGCCCTCGCCCGCGATGTGCCCGACGGGTTCGTGTCCCGGCACGCGCAGGTGGTGCGTCAGCGGGGCCGGGGTGCCGCCGAGGCGCCAGCCCTTCGGCACCGAGAACGGGTCCCGCCAGCCGTCACCGGTGGGTTCGAGGGCGGCGGTGCGGACGGCCGCCGCCGCTTCGTACACCTCGTCGGGTACGCCCTGGGGGACCAGGCTCTCCGCCTCGCGCTCCACGAGGCCGGTGTCCAGCTCGCCCGCCACCACGGCCGGGTGCGCGAGCAGCCTGCGCAGGAACCCGGCGTTCGTCGGCACCCCGAGCGTCACCGTGTCCGCGAGCGCGGCCCGCAGCTTGCGCAGCGCCGTCGGCCGGTCGGGTCCGTACGCGATGACCTTCGACAGCATCGGGTCGTACAGGCTCCCGATCTCCGTGCCCTCGCTCAGCCCGGAGTCGGTCCGCACGCCGTCGCCCTGCGGTTCGTGCAGGGCGAGGACCGTGCCGCCGGACGGCAGGAAACCGCGTGAACCCGCTTTGACAGACACGGTCTCGGCGCAGACGCGGGCCTCGATCGCGTGCCCGGTGAGCGTGATGTCGTCCTGCCCGTAAGGGAGTTCCTCACCGGCGGCGACCCGCAGCTGCCACTCCACCAGGTCGATGCCGGTGATCAGCTCCGTCACCGGGTGCTCCACCTGGAGCCGTGTGTTCATCTCCATGAAGTAGTACGAGGCCGGGTCCTTGCCCGGCACGATGAACTCCACCGTGCCCGCGCCCGCATACCCGCAGGAGCGTGCCGCCTGGACCGCCGCCTCGCCCATCGACGCGCGCGTGGCCTCGTCGAGCAGGACGCTCGGGGCCTCCTCGATGATCTTCTGGTGGCGGCGCTGGAGCGAGCACTCGCGCTCGCCGAGGTGGATCACATGGCCGTGGCCGTCCGCCAGGACCTGGATCTCGATGTGCCGGGGGCGGTCGATCCACCGCTCCACGAGCAGCGTGTCGTCGCCGAAGGAGGACCGCGCCTCGCGGCGCGCCGCGGCGATCTCGTCCGCGAGCAGGGCGGCGTCCCGCACGAGCCGCATGCCCTTGCCGCCGCCGCCCGCCGATGGCTTGAGCAGCACCGGCATGCCGATCTCCCGCGCGGCGTCGGCCAGTTGGGCGTCGGTCAGGCCGCTGCCCGACGATCCGGGGACCACCGGGACCCCGGCCGCCTCGACCGTCTCCTTGGCGCGGATCTTGTCGCCCATCAGGTCGATCGCCGATGCGGGCGGCCCGATGAAGACAAGGCCCGCGTCCGTGCAGGCCCGTGCGAACTCGGCGTTCTCCGCGAGGAAGCCGTACCCGGGGTGGACCGCCTGGGCGCCGCTGCGGGCCGCCGCGTCGAGCAGGCGCTCGGCCGACAGATAGCTCTCGGCGGCCGGCGGCGGACCGAGCCGCACGGCCGTGTCGGCCTCGCGCACATGCCGGGCGTCCGCGTCCGCGTCGCTGAACACGGCGACCGAGCGCACGCCGAGCGCCCGCAGCGTCCGGATCACGCGGACCGCGATCTCGCCCCTGTTGGCGACCAGAACGGTGTCGAACATCGTCCCTCTCCTGCTGAAGTCAGTCATCGTCCGCCTCACATCCGGAAGACGCCGAAGCCGGGCTCGCCCAGCGGGGCCTCGGCGCAGGCGGTCAGGGCGAGGCCGAGGACCTGCCGGGTCTCCATGGGGTCGATCACGCCGTCGTCCCAGAGGCGGGCGGTGGCGTAATAGGCGTTGCCCTGCTGTTCGTACTGGGCGCGGACCGGGTCCTTGAACGCCTGCTCCTGGGCCTCCGACCACTGTTCGCCCCGCGCCTCCAGCTGGTCGCGCTTGACGGTCGCGAGGACCGACGCGGCCTGCTCGCCGCCCATCACGGAGATCTTGGCGTTCGGCCACATCCACAGGAAGCGGGGGGAGTAGGCACGGCCGCACATCGAGTAGTTCCCCGCGCCGTACGAACCGCCGATCACGACCGTCAGTTTCGGCACGCGCGTGCAGGCCACCGCCGTCACCATCTTGGCGCCGTGCTTGGCGATGCCGCCCGCCTCATAGTCCCGGCCGACCATGAAGCCGGAGATGTTCTGCAAGAAGACGAGGGGGATGCCGCGCTGGTCGCACAGCTCGATGAAGTGGGCGCCCTTCTGGGCGGACTCGGAGAAGAGGATGCCGTTGTTCGCGATGATGCCGACCGGGTGGCCGTGGAGGTGGGCGAAGCCGGTCACCAGGGTCTGCCCGTACTCCGCCTTGAACTCGGCGAAGCGCGAGCCGTCGACCACGCGCGCGATGACCTCGCGGACGTCATAGGGGGTGCGGGAGTCCGTCGGCACCGCCCCGTACAGCCCGAGGGGGTCGACCTTGGGCTCTTCGACCGGGCGGACGGACCACGGGGGTTCGGCGCGATCGGGGAGCGTGGAGACGATCGTCCGCACGATGCGCAGCGCGTGCGCGTCGTCCTCCGCGAGGTGGTCCGTCACTCCGGAGACCCGGGAGTGGACCTCGCCGCCGCCCAGCTCCTCGGCCGTCACGACCTCGCCGGTCGCCGCCTTCACCAGGGGCGGGCCGCCGAGGAAGATCGTGCCCTGATCGCGGACGATCACCGCTTCGTCGCTCATCGCGGGGACGTACGCCCCGCCCGCCGTGCACGAGCCGAGGACGGCCGCGATCTGCGGGACGCCCGCTCCGGACATCCGCGCCTGGTTGTAGAAGATCCGCCCGAAGTGCTCGCGGTCCGGGAAGACGTCGTCCTGCATGGGCAGGAAGGCGCCGCCGGAGTCGACCAGATACAGGCAGGGCAGGCGGTTCTCCAGCGCGACCTCCTGGGCGCGCAGATGCTTCTTCACCGTCATCGGGTAATACGTGCCGCCCTTGACCGTGGCGTCATTGGCGACGATCACGCAGGTGCGCCCGGAGACCCGGCCGATTCCGGCGATGACTCCGGCGGCCGGAGCGTCCCCGCCGTACAACCCGTCGGCCGCGAGCGGTGCCAGCTCCAGGAAGGGTGAGCCGGGGTCGAGCAGCGCGTCCACGCGGTCGCGGGGCAGCAGCTTGCCGCGCGCGACATGGCGGGCGCGGGACCGCTCGCCGCCGCCGAGCCTGGCCGCCGCGAGCTTGGCCCGCAGGTCTTCGACGAGGGCGGTGTGCGCCGCCTCGTTCGTCCGCCATGCTTCGGACGCGGGATCAGCCGCGCTCGCAAGGACTGGTGCCTGCTGCATCAGTCGAGCCCCCTTGCCCGGTTAATGAGCGTTAACGTATTGCGTTCAGGTTAACGACCGCTAACCGTCCTGTCTAGAATTGATTCCATGGCCACCAGAACCGACGCCCCCACCCGTCGCGAACAGATCCTCAGAGAGGCCGCCCGGCTCTTCGCCGAGCGCGGCTTCCACGGCGTAGGAGTGGACGAGATAGGGGCGGCCGTCGGCATCAGCGGCCCTGGCCTCTACCGTCACTTCCCCGGCAAGGACGCGATGCTCGCCGAGCTGCTCGTCGGCATCAGCGGGCAGCTGCTGACCGGCGGCAAGCGCTGTGTGGCCGACGCGGACGGGGCGCCGGAGCAGGTGCTCGACGCGCTCATCGAGGGCCACATCGACTTCGCCCTGGACGACCGCTCCCTGATCACCCTGCACGACCGCGAGCTCGACCGGCTGCGGGACACCGACCGCAAGCTGGTCCGCCAGCTCCAGCGGCAGTACGTGGAGATCTGGGTCGACGTGGTGCGCAAGGTCTATCCGGACCTCGCCGAGAACGAGGCCCGCGTCTGTGTGCACGCGGTCTTCGGGCTGCTCAACTCCACGCCGCACCTGAGCCGGCGCGACGCGCTGCCCAGTCGCAGCGCCATGGCGCGGCTGCTGCACGGCCTGGCGCGAGGGGCGTTCGCGGCGGCGGTGGCGTGACGGGAGCGACAGGGCTTATCTCTGGACGGTCCGGTGACCGGCGGGTAACGTTGATCTGAGCAAGCGCTTAGTCGTGTCGCGCTTGGCCGAGCCTGGTGCCGTATCGAAGGAGTTCTCCGTGCGCCGTACCGTTTTCAATGAGGACCACGAGGCGTTCCGGGAGACCCTGCGCGCCTTCATCGAGGCCGAGGTCGTCCCGGTCCACGAGGAGTGGTTCGCCGCGGGTCAGGTGCCGCGCGAGTTCTACTACAAGCTCGCCGAGCTCGGTCTCTTCGGCATCAGCGTCCCCGAGGAGTTCGGCGGCGCGGGCATGGAGTCGCACAAGTTCGAGGCCATCCAGTACGAGGAGACGGCCCGCGCGGGCGTCAGCTTCGGTGGCTCCGGTGTGCACGTGCTGCTCGCCCTGCCGTACATCAAGGCGCTCGGCACCGACGAGCAGAAGAAGCGCTACCTCGAGAAGTTCGTCTCCGCCGAGGAGATGTGGGCCCTCGCCATGACCGAGCCGGGCACCGGCTCCGACCTCGCGGGCATGAAGACCACGGCCAAGCTCTCCGAGGACGGCACGCACTACGTCCTCAACGGCTCCAAGACCTTCATCACCGGCGGTGTGCACGCCGACCGCGTGATCGTCTGCGCCCGTACGTCCGCGCCCACCGCCGACGACCGCCGCTTCGGCATCTCCCTCTTCGCCGTCGACACCAAGTCCGAGGGCTACTCCGTCGGCCGCAAGCTCGACAAGCTGGGCCTGAAGACCTCCGACACCGCCGAGCTGGCGTTCGTCGACGTCAAGGTCCCCGTAGAGGACCTTCTCGGCGAGGAGAACAAGGGCTTCTACTACCTCGGAAGCAACCTGCCCTCCGAGCGCTGGGGCATCGCCTACGGCGCGTACGCGCAGGCCAAGGCCGCCGTCCGGTTCGCCAAGGAGTACGTGCAGGACCGCACCGTGTTCGGCAAGACGGTCGCCTCCTTCCAGAACACCAAGTTCGAGCTCGCCGCCTGCCAGGCCGAGGTGGACGCCGCCGAGGCCGTCGCCGACCGCGCCCTGGAGGCCCTGGACGCGGGCGAGCTGACCGCTGCCGAGGCCGCGTCCGCGAAGCTGTTCAACACCGAGGTCGCGCACCGCGTCATCGACAAGTGCCTCCAGCTGCACGGCGGCTACGGCTTCATGAACGAGTACCCCATCGCCCGCCTGTACGCGGACAACCGCGTCAACCGCATCTACGGCGGCACCAGCGAGGTCATGAAGATGATCATCGCCAAGGACATGGGCCTGTAAAGATCCCCCTGTAGAACTGCATTCATGAACAAGGCACTTCAAGACCTCCTCGATCTGCTCGACCTGGAGCAGATCGAGGAGGACATTTTCCGGGGCATGAGCCGCTCGGCGCTCGTCCCGCGCGTCTTCGGCGGCCAAGTGGCCGCCCAGGCGCTGGTGGCGGCCGGGCGTACGGTCCCCGCCGACAGTTCCCCAAGCTCTCGGCTTCGCTCGAGCAGGGGAGGCCCCACTGCCCACTCCCTGCACGCGTACTTCCTGCGTGCGGGGGACCCGGGCGCGCCGATCGTCTACACCGTCGACCGGATCCGCGACGGCCGCTCCTTCACCACGCGCCGCGTCGTCGCCGTCCAGCACGGGCAGCCGATCTTCCACCTCTCCGCGTCCTTCCAGACGTACGAGGAGGGCCTGGAACACCAGACGGGGATGCCGTCGGCACCGGACCCCGAGACGCTTCCGACCGCCGCCGAGATGCTGCCGCGCCATCTGCCGTCACACGTGGCCGAGCGCCTGGTCGAGGCCCGCGCGGCCGTCGACCTGCGCTACGTGGACGCACCCCCCTGGGCCACGGTCGGGCAGCCGCGCGAGCCGCGCTCCCAGGTGTGGTTCCGCACGAACGGCAAACTCGACGGCGGTATCGACGCGTCTTTGCTGCACGTCTGCCTCGCCACCTACGTCTCCGACATGACGCTGCTCGACTCGGTGCTGCTCGCGCACGGCCGGGGCGGCTGGGCGGTCGGTGACGTCGTCGGCGCCTCGCTCGACCACGCCATGTGGTTCCACCGCCCGTTCCGGGCGGACGAATGGCTCCTGTACGACCAGGAGTCGCCGTCGGCGTCCGGCGGGCGGGGCCTGGGCCAGGCGCGGATCTGGACGCAGGACGGACAGCTCGCGGTGACGGTGATCCAGGAAGGCGTCGTCCGCGTTCCGCGCTGATCGACGTATCGCGTTCCTCGGTGATCGGACATACCGTCCGATACATGAGTGAGCAGGTCGACAGCAGCAGGCCCGAACCGCCCGAGCCGCCGGAGGGCGGCGGCGAGAGCACCTTCACCGTCATCGTCGCCGCCGTCGCGAACCTCGGGATCGCCGTCGCCAAGGCCGTCGCCGGTGTCATCAGCGGGTCGAGCGCGATGCTCTCCGAAGCGGCGCACTCCCTGGCCGACACCGTCACCGAGCTGCTGCTGCTCACCGCCCTGAAGCGGAGCGAGAAGCCCGCCGACGAGGAGCATCCGCTGGGCTACGGCCCCGAGCGCTACATCTGGGCGATGCTCGCGGCCGTCGCCACCTTCGTCGGCGGCGCCGTCTTCTCGATCTACGACGGCATCCACACGCTGGTGGCGGGCGAGGAGCTGGGCGACCCGCTCATCTCGTACATCGTGCTCGCCATCGCCTTCCTCCTTGAGGGCTATTCACTGCGCACCGGCGTCAAACAGGCACGCGGTGAGGCGGAGCGCTTCGGGGCGTCCTTCGGGCGCTACCTGCGCTACACGCCCGACACCGCAGTGAAAGCCGTCGTCATGGAGGACTCCGCCGCCCTCGCGGGCCTCGTGCTCGCGGCCGGCGGACTGCTCGGCGGGCAGCTCACCGGGTCCGGCGCGTGGGACGGCGTGGCCTCGCTCTGCATCGGTGCGCTGCTCCTGTACGTCGCCTGGGTCCTCGGGCGCAGCAACGCCCAGCTCCTCATCGGGCGCCCGCTGCCCAAGCCGATGCGGGCGGAGATCCGCGCCGAACTCCTCGCCTCCGAGCACGTCGAGGCCGTGCTCGAACTGACGACGCTGCTCCAGGGGCCGCGCGAGGCCCTCGTCGCCGCCAAGGTCGACTTCCGTGACGCTTCGACGGCGGCGCAGATCGAGTGGGCCTGCGAACAGGCCGAGCGTCGGGTGCGGGAGCGGTTCCCCGGCGTGCGACGGGTCTATCTGGATCCGACGCCGGGGTACGCCCAGCGGCGCGAGGAAGGGCTCAACCCGTGGCCGTGAGGCCCGCCGCGTCGAGCAGGTAGGCCGTCATCGGGTCGTAGAGGCGCGGGCTCGTGACGTGGTCGTCCAGCGGGACCGTCACCTGGAGGGTGCCCTCGGCCTCGCCGATGAACAGCGCCGGGTCGTTGCAGTCCGCGTACCCCACGGAGTCGATGCCGCGCTGGCCCGCCCGTCCGGCCCAGCCGTGGTCGGCGACGACGAGATCCGGCAGCGGGCGCCCCTCGCGCAGCAGGCCGTCCAGGATCGCGTTCATCGGCTCGGGGGAGTGCGTGTGCCACAGGGTCGCGCCGCGCTCCAGCATCGCCACGTCCGCGAACTGGAAGACCATGCCCTCGTCGGCGGTGAGGCCCTCCGGGATGACGACGATCTCGCAGCCCGCCGCGCGCAGGGCCGCCGCGGTGGCGCGGTGCACGTCGAGCAGGCCCCCGGGGTGGCCGGTGGCGAAAAGGACCCTCTCCTTGCCGGCCGCCGCCTTGCGCAGACGTGCCGCCATGCGCTCCAGGGCGTCGACCGTCAGCTCCGGGTCGATCGTGTCCTGCCCCTGCCGGAACGCGTCGTCGTCGATCACGCCGCACCGCTCGGCCATCACCGCGAGGACGTCCTGCTCGTCGGTCCAGCGGTCGCCGAGCTCCAGACCGAGCCAGTAGTGGCGGTCGCCGTTCGCGAGCTTCCTGTAATGGCTGAGGTTGTTCTCGCGTGGCGTGGCGACGTCGCCGGCGATGCGGGAGCGTACGAGGTGGTCGACGAGCGCGGCACGGCTGGGTATTGGCATGAGTCCTATTCTGCCGTCGGTCACCCGCTGGTGGCGGGCAGTCCCGAACCCTGGACCTGTGAGGTGCACCCCTCTCCGGTCGAATCGACCCCGGGTCACTTCCTGGTGAGCGCGAACCACAGCTCCATCCGTACGTCCGGGTCGTCCAAGTCCGCCCCCAGGAGCGCCGCGCACCGCGTGACGCGCTGGCGGACCGTGTTGCGGTGGACGCCGAGCGCGGTCGCCGTGCGGTCCCAGTTGCCGTGCAGGGAGAGCCAGGTGCGCAGGGTCTCGGTGAGCGCCGCGCTCCCGCCGAGCGGGGCGAGCAGCACGCGCGCGTGGGCGGCGGCCTCGGCGGGCGCGACCAGAGCGGCGATGCCCGCCTCGCGGTGCCGGACGAGCGGCGCGCGGGTGGCCTCGGCGCGGCGCAGGGCGCGGTCCGCCTGGGCGTCGGCCGCGGGCAGGTCGCCGGGGGACGCGGGGGCGGAGGCGCCCAGGGTCCAGCCCGGCTGTCCGGTGAGCTCGCGGTCGCCGACGAGCAGGAGCCGTACGAGATCCTGGTCCGGGTCCGTGTCGACCAGGCCGCTGCCCAGCGCGGCGGCGAGCGCGGAGGCGGCGACGGAGTGGGCCACCGGGTCGTTCCCCGCATCCCCGCGCGCGTGCACCACGGTCCACTCATCGGCCCCCAGCAGAGGCGCGACATCGCCCGCCGCCGAGCCAAGAAGCAGCCGCACGAGCGCCGCGGAGCGCACGGAATCGGCGGCCCCCTGGTGCTTGCCCGTAAGGAGCGAGAGCAGCACGACGGCCACCCCGGTGATGGTGTGATCCCCCGGCTCGCGCTGCTCGGCGGCGACCCCGAGCGCGAACCCCTGCCCGCCACCGAGCGCGTACGCGGTGAGGTGGGCGCCGCCCATGGAGTCGGTGGCCGACGCGGGGACGGGCCCTGGCCGCCCCGCCGGACATACGACTTCGGAGAGGTCGTGCACTGCCTGCCGCACCCCCGTCCCCGGAGCCGTCCCCGCCGTGTGGAGCACCGCGCCGTCCGGCGCGTAGAGCGCCGCCCAGCCGCCCAGGCGCGCCGCGAGCTGCCGCAGCACCGCGGGCACCGGGTCCGGGCGCGCGGCGGCCGTGGCGAGGCCCTGCTGGGCCTCCGTGACGCGGCGCAGCTCGGCGAGCCTGGCCTCCGCCACCAGCTGCCACACCGCGCGGGCGACCCCGCTGAACGTCGTGCGCGGCGGCACCTCAAGGAGCGGCAGGCCGTAGCGGTCGCAGGCCGTCACCAGGGCGCGCGGCACCGTGTCGTGCACGGGCGCGACGCCGAAGCCCAGGGCCGCGCCGCCCGCCTCGACGATCCGCGCCACGTAGTCGCCGAGATAGACGCCCGCACCCACCGGGTCCGTGATGTGCACGCCCGCCGTCAGCAGCAGCTCGCCGCCCAGGAGGTACGGATACGGGTCCGCCATCTCCGAGGTGTGCACCCACTGGACGGCCGCCCCGCTCTCCCCGGCGTCGGGGCCCGCGATCTGGCGCAGGCCCAGATCCTCCCGGGCGAGGAGCGCGGTGAGAGGAACCGGCGGAGTCGGGGGAGTGATGGGTGATGCGGGTGAGGCAGGCGAGGAGGAGGCGGCAGAGTCCGGCACGGTGGACGATCCATCCATCTTGGTCGTGAAGAGTGGATGAAACGTACACTTCAGCGTTGCTTTCCGGCCACCTAGTGTCGTGCCGACCCCAGGCCACGGGTACGGGCGGATGTCCCCGCGGCCGGTCGTTGCCACCCCCTCACCCCCATCTGCACGACACGCCACCGAGGTGCGCGAAGGAGGGCCCCCTATGGCCGTCGACTACACAGTGATCGTCGTCTATCTCGTCGGGATGCTCGCGATGGGCTGGTGGGGCATGCGCCGCGCCAAGTCCAAGAGCGAGTTCCTGGTCGCGGGACGCCGCCTCGGACCGTGGATGTACTCCGGGACCATGGCCGCCATCGTCCTCGGCGGCGCGTCCACCATCGGCGGTGTCGGCCTCGGCTACCAGTACGGGCTCTCCGGCGCCTGGATGGTCTTCACGATCGGCCTCGGCCTGCTCGCGCTGAGCGTCTTCTTCTCGGCGCGCATCGCACGCCTGAAGGTCTACACCGTCTCCGAGATGCTCGACCTGCGCTACGGCGGACGCGCGGGCATCATCTCCGGAGTCGTCATGTGGTCGTACACGCTGATGCTCGCGGTCACCTCGACCATCGCGTACGCCACGATCTTCGACGTCATCTTCGACATGAACCGCACGCTCGCGATCATCCTCGGCGGCTCGATCGTCGTCGCGTACTCGACGCTCGGCGGCATGTGGTCGATCACGCTCACCGACATGGTGCAGTTCGTGGTGAAGACCATCGGCGTGCTGCTCCTGCTGCTGCCCATCGCGGTCGTCAAGGCCGGTGGCTTCAGCGAGATGAAGGCCAAGCTGCCCACCGAGTACTTCGACCCGCTGGGCATCGGCGGCGAGACGATCTTCACGTACGTCCTGATCTATACGTTCGGCATGCTCATCGGGCAGGACATCTGGCAGCGCGTCTTCACCGCGCGCAGCGACAAGGTCGCCCGCTACGGCGGCACCGTCGCCGGTACTTACTGTCTCGTCTACGCGATCGCGGGCGCCGTCATCGGCACGGCGGCCAAGGTCATGTACCCGAAGCTGCCGAGCGCCGACGCGGCCTTCGCGACCATGGTCAAGGACGAACTGCCCATGGGCGTACGGGGTCTGGTGCTCGCCGCGGCGCTCGCCGCCGTGATGTCCACGTCCTCCGGAGCGCTCATCGCCTGCGCCACCGTCGCCAACAACGACATCTGGTCGCGGCTGCGGGGAGTCGTGAAGGCGGACGGAGCGGACGACGAGCCGCACGACGAGGTGAAGGGCAACCGCCTCTTCATCCTGATCATGGGCGTCGCCGTCGTCCTCATCGCCATCGCCCTCAACGATGTCGTCCAGGCGCTCACCGTCGCCTACAACCTGCTCGTCGCCGGTCTCCTCGTGCCGATCCTCGGCGGACTGCTGTGGAAGCGCGGCACCGCGGAGGGCGCGCTCGCGGCCATCGTCGCCGGTGGGCTCTCCGTCGTCGGGCTGATGTGGGGGTACGGAATCCTCGCGAACGAGCCCATCTACTACGGCCTGCTGATCTCCCTCGGCGTGTACGTCGTCGTCTCCCTCGCCACCAAGCCCACCGACGCGAACGTCCTCGCCGCCTGGCGCGAGCGGCTCGCGGGCCGGGGGTCCCAAGAAGCGGAACCGGAATCGCCGGTGGCCGTCTAGTCCTGCGCGCGGCCCACTGCCCGCGTCACTGTCAGTGGGCCGCGCGACACTTGTCCCAGCAACACAGCATTCGTACCAGCAGGAGGAAACCGACCATGAGCAGCGCCGAGACCCCGACCCCCCGCGGCCCGGTCGATTCCTCCCGCGTCCCCCGGTACGCGGGCCCGGCGACGTACGCTCGGCTGCCCCGCCTCGACGAGGTCGGCGGCAAGACGGACGTCGCGGTGGTCGGCGTGCCCTTCGACACGGGTGTCTCGTACCGCCCCGGCGCGCGCTTCGGCGGCAACGCGATCCGTGAGGCCTCGCGGCTCCTGCGTCCCTACAACCCCGCCCAGGACGCCTCCCCCTTCGCCCTCGCGCAGGTCGCGGACGCCGGTGACATAGCCGCGAACCCGTTCAACATCAACGAGGCCGTGGAGACCATCGAGGCCGCGGCGGACGACCTCCTCGGCTCGGGCGCCCGCATGATGACGCTCGGCGGCGACCACACCATCGCCCTGCCGCTGCTCCGCTCGGTCGCCAAGAAGCACGGCCCGGTCGCCCTGCTGCACTTCGACGCGCACCTGGACACCTGGGACACGTACTTCGGCGCCGAGTACACCCACGGCACGCCGTTCCGCCGGGCCGTCGAGGAAGGCATCCTCGACACCGAGGCGCTCTCGCACGTCGGCACACGCGGCCCGCTCTACGGCAAGCAGGACCTCACCGACGACGAGAAGATGGGCTTCGGCATCGTCACGTCGGCGGACATCTACCGCCGAGGCGCCGACGAGGTCGCCGACCAGCTGCGCCAGCGCATCGGCGACCGCCCGCTGTACATCTCCATCGACATCGACTGCCTGGACCCGGCCCACGCGCCCGGCACCGGCACCCCGGAGGCGGGCGGCATGACGTCGCGCGAGCTCCTGGAGATCCTGCGGGGGCTCTCCTCCTGCAACCTCGTGTCGGCGGACGTCGTCGAGGTCGCCCCCGCCTACGACCACGCGGAGATCACGGCCGTCGCCGCCTCGCACACCGCGTACGAGCTGACGACGATCATGTCCCGCCAGATCGCGGAGGGGCGGGCGGCCAAGTGACGCACGACCACGACGTAGTACTGCGCCCCACGGACGCACAGCAGCAGGCGGCCCTCAACCCGCCCGAGGGGCGCAACGGCGGCGACCTCGTCGTGGAGACCCTCCAGGGCCTCGGCGCGACGACGGTCTTCGGCCTCCCCGGCCAGCACGCGCTCGGCATGTTCGACGCCCTGCGGCGCTCGTCCCTGTCGTACGTGGGCCTGCGCGTCGAGAACAACACGGGCTTCGCGGCGGACGCGTACGGCCGGATCACCGGTGAGGTGGCCCCGCTGCTGCTCTCCACCGGACCCGGCGCGCTGACCTCGCTCGCCGCGCTCCAGGAGGCGGCGGCCGGTTCCTCGCCCGTGCTCGCGATCGGCAGCCAGATCCCGGTGGCGGGGCTCGGCGGCGGCCGGCACGGATACCTCCACGAGCTGCGCGACCAGCAGGCGTCGTTCCGCGACATCGTGAAGTCCGTCCATACGGTCCGCACGGCCTCGCAGATCCCGTCCGCGATCGCGGCGGCCTGGGAGTCGGCGCTCACCGCCCCGCACGGCCCGGTGTGGGTGGAGATCCCGCAGGACGTGCTGCTCGCGGAGACGACCCTGCCCGTCGTCACCGCCATGGACGCGACCCCGGACGAGGTCGTCCCGCGCCCCGAGCTGACCGCGGTCGCTGCCGACCTGCTCTCCCGGGCCGAGCGCCCGGCGATCATCGCGGGCGGCGGAGTCGTCCGCTCCGACGCGAGCGGCAAGCTCCTCGCCCTCGCCGAGCTGGTGAACGCGCCCGTCGTCACGACCTTCGGCGGCAAGGGCGCGTTCCCCTGGGAGCACCCGCTGTCGCTCCAGTCGTGGCTGGAGGACCGCTACACCACGGACTTCCTGGAGGACGCGGACGTCCTCCTGGTGGTCGGCTCAGGGCTCGGCGAGCTCTCCTCGAACTACCACACGTTCAAGCCGCGCGGCCGGGTCGTCCAGATCGAGGCGGACGCCGGGAAGCTGGAGTCCAACCACCCGGCGCTCGGCATCCACGCGGACGCGCGCCTCGCGCTCTCCGCGCTCCTGGAGACGATCGACACCCGCCGCGAGGACGCATCGGCCCCCGAGCGGGTGCGGACGGTCCTCGCCAAGGTCAAGGAACGGATCGCCGCCCAGGAGCTCACCCTGGAGCAGCAGGTCCTCGCCTCGGTGCGCGACGCGCTCCCCGACGCGGCGCCGTCCTTCTGGGACATGACGATCCTCGCGTACTGGGCGTGGTCGGCCTTCGACGCGCGGCGCCCCAACACCATGCACTCGGCGCAGGGCGCGGGCGGCCTCGGGTACGGCTTCCCCGCGGCGCTCGGCGCGGCGGCGGCGGACCCGACCAAGCCGGTGCTCGCCGTCTCGGGCGACGGCGGCGCGATGTACTCGATCGCGGAACTGGCCTCCGCCAAGCAGCACGACCTCCCGGTGACCTGGCTGATCGTCGACGACGGCGGCTACGGCATCCTCCGCGAGTACATGTCCGACGCCTTCGGCGAACCGACGGCGACGGAGCTCTCCCGCCCCGACTTCGTCGCCCTCGCGGAGTCCTTCGGAGTGCCGGGCGTCCGCACGACCCCGGAAACCCTCCGCGACGACCTGGCGAAGGCCCTGGCGGCCCCGGGCCCCTCGGTGGTCGTTCTCCCGGCCCTACTCCGCATGTTCGAACCGACGCACCTCTAAGAGCCAGAGCCCGCACCCGGCCGCCCCCCCCTGGCCCCCGCCTGTCCGCGTCCGATTGCGGAAAAGTCCCGGCGCCACCCCGCGAAAAGCGGGTGACGCCGGGACTTCTTTGCAACCGGCTTGTCACAGGTCGGTTCTCCGGTCCGAAGGTGTGCAACCTCTTGTTGTTCTTGTTGGTCATGAGGGGCGAGTGCGCCGGGGGGCGCGCTTGTACGGGCCCCGTGGGTCTTGTACGGACCCAAGGGGATGGGAAGAATCCGATGACTCACCCGATATCCGGGATATCCAGGCGTGCCCGCGTGCTCTCGGCGGGCCTCGCCGCCGGAGTACTCGTGCCGCTCGGCACCGCAGCGACCGCCACGCCCGCCGTCGCCGCGGCGGCACCGAAGGTCACCTGCACCTCCGCGCAGACCGGCCTCGCCGCCAAGCTCACGAAGGACATCACGGCGGCGCTGAAGAACCGCAAGGGCACCGTCGCGATCGGCCTTCGCGACCGCACCACCGGCACCACTTGCACCCTGCGCTCGACCACCTCGTTCGACTCGGCGAGCGTCGTCAAGGCGACCGTCCTCGCGACGCTGCTCTGGGACGCGAAGAAGACCGACCGGAAGCTGACGGCCCGCGAGTCCGACCTCGCGTACGCCATGATCACCAAGTCGGACAACGCGGCGACCAGCACGCTCTGGCGTCAGCTCGGCACGGGCAAGATCAAGGCGTTCCTCAAGGCCGCCAAGATGACGAAGACGGTGCCGGGATCCGGCGGGTACTGGGGCCTGACCCAGATCAACGCGGCCGACGAGCAGAAGCTCCTCGCCCAGATCACCGCCGAGCCGGGCGAGGACTCCGTCCTGAGCGACAACGCGCGCGCCTACATCCTCAAGCTGATGGGCAAGGTCGTCTCCTCGCAGCGCTGGGGCACCCCGGCGGGCGCGCCCGCCGGGGTGAAGATCCACGTCAAGAACGGCTGGCTGCAGCGGTCGACCCACGGCTGGCGGGTGCACAGCATCGGCGCGTTCAAGGGCGGCGGCCACGACTACACCCTCTCCGTGCTCACCCACGGCAACAGCACCATGAACTACGGCGTCGCCACCATCCAGGGCGTGGCCAAGGCCGTCCACAAGGACCTGGCGCCCACGGCCGCCGCGTCCCAGCGCTACACCCCGACGGACACGCCGCAGGAGGCGCTCGTGTCGGTCCCCGCCGGCTGACGGATCCTGCCGCTCTGCTGCGCGTGTTCGAGCCCGCCCACCTCTGAGTGGTCCTAGGTCCAACGACCTGTCTTTGTTGCGGTGGGATGAAATCCTCATCCCACCGCGTTGGGCCTCTCGGCAGGTCAGGTCGAGGGCGACGGGATGAGGCAGCACGTGGTGGAGCAACGGGGCGAGTCCGAGCGGGAGAAATCCGGCTGGGCGAAACGACTGACCGGGTACGCGTGGCGGCACCCGAAGGACGTCTTGCTCGCGCTCGGCTCCTCACTCGGCGGCATGGCCGTCATGGCGCTCGTCCCGCTCATCACCAAGGTGATCATCGACGACGTCATCGGGGACAAGACGCGCTCCATGGGCCCCTGGGCGGGCGCCCTCATCGGCGCCGCCCTCCTCGTCTACGTCTTCACCTACATCCGCCGCTACTACGGCGGCCGCCTCGCCCTCGACGTCCAGCACGACCTGCGGACCGAGATGTTCGGGACGATCACCAGGCTCGACGGGCGGCGGCAGGACGAGCTGTCCACCGGGCAGGTCGTCGGGCGTGCCACCAGCGACCTCCAGCTCATCCAGGGTCTGCTCTTCATGCTGCCGATGACCATCGGCAACGTCCTCCTCTTCGTCATGTCCCTCGTGATCATGGCGTGGCTCTCCGTGCCGCTCACCCTCGTCGCGCTCGCCGTCGCCCCCGCCCTCTGGTTCATCGCCAAGCGCAGCCGCAGCCGCCTGCACCCCTCCACCTGGTACGCGCAGGCCCAGGCCGCCGCCGTCGCCGGAGTCGTGGACGGCTCCGTCTCCGGCGTACGCGTCGTGAAGGGGTTCGGCCAGGAGGAACAGGAGACCGGGAAGCTCAGGGAGGTCGGCCGCAAGCTCTTCGCGGGCCGCCTTCGCACCATCCGCCTGAACTCCAAGTACACGCCCGCCCTGCAGGCCGTGCCCGCGCTCGGGCAGGTCGCGATGCTCGCGCTCGGCGGCTGGCTCGCGGTGCGCGGGCAGATCACGCTCGGTACGTTCGTCGCCTTCTCCAGCTATCTCGCCCAGCTCGTCGGGCCCGTCCGCATGCTCGCCATGGTGCTCACCGTCGGCCAGCAGGCCCGCGCGGGCGCCGAGCGCGTCCTGGAACTCATCGACACCGAGCCGACGCTGAAGGACGGCACCAAGGAGCTGCCCGCCGACGCCCCGGCCACCGTCGAGTTCGACGACGTCTCCTTCGCCTACGAGGACAGCCGCCCCGTCCTCGACGGGCTCTCCTTCGAGATCCGGCCCGGCGAGACCCTCGCCGTCGTCGGCACGTCGGGCAGCGGCAAGTCCACCGTCTCGCTGCTGCTTCCCCGCTTCTACGACGTGACGCACGGCGCCGTCCTCATCGGCGGGCACGACGTGCGCGAGCTGACGGCCGACTCGCTGCGGGCCGCGATCGGCCTGGTCCCCGAGGACTCCTTCCTCTTCTCCGACACCATCCGCGCCAACATCGCGTACGGACACCCGGACGCCACCCAGGAGGAGATCGAGACCGCGGCCCGCGCCGCCCAGGCCGACCGCTTCATCTCCGAGCTGCCCGACGGGTACGACACCACCGTCGGCGAGCACGGACTCACCCTCTCCGGCGGCCAGCGCCAGCGCGTGGCCCTCGCCCGCGCCATCCTCACCGACCCCCGCCTGCTCGTCCTGGACGACGCGACATCGGCGGTGGACGCGCGCGTGGAGCACGAGATCCACGAAGCCCTGCGCGACGTCATGGCCGGGCGCACGACCCTCCTCATCGCCCACCGCCGCTCCACCCTGAACCTCGCCGACCGCATCGCCGTGCTCGACGGCGGAAAGCTCGCCGCGATCGGCACGCACGAGGAGCTGACGGAGGACTCCCCGCTCTACCGGCGCCTGCTGACCGACCCCGACGAGCTCGGCGGCGTCTCGCCGGGACACGCGGTCCCGGTCGAACTTCCCGAGGACACCTCCGTACGCGACGAGCTGGACGCGGAGTTCGACGCCGAGCGCGGCATCACCCCACAGCTCTGGGTCGGCGACCGGGAGCCCAAGGACACCGCGATGTCCGGGATGCCCGCGACGCCCGAACTCCTCGCGCAGGTCGACGCGTTGCCCCCGGCCACCGACACCCCCGGCATCGACGAGGCGCGCGCGGTCAGCACGGAGGAGTCGTACGGGCTCCGCCGCCTCCTCGCCGGATTCGGCAAGCCCCTGCTGCTCGCGCTGCTCCTGGTCGCCATCGACGCGGGCATGGGCCTGCTCCTGCCCATCCTGATCCGGCACGGCATCGACGAGGGCGTCTCACAGCTCGCGCTCGGCGCCGTGGGGGCGGCCTCCGGACTCGCGCTCCTTGCCGTGCTCGTCCAGTGGACCGCGCAGATCGGCGAGACGCGGATGACGGGACGGACGGGCGAGAGGGTGCTGTACTCCCTCCGCCTGAAGATCTTCGCCCAGCTCCAGCGGCTCGGACTCGACTACTACGAGCGTGAGTTGACCGGGCGCATCATGACCCGGATGACGACGGACGTGGACGCCTTGTCCACCTTCCTGCAGACGGGTCTGGTCACCGCCTTCGTCTCCGTCGTCACCTTCTTCGGCATCATGGTCGCGCTCGTCGTCATCGACGTGCAGCTCGCCCTCGTCGTCTTCGCGACGCTGCCGCCGCTGATCATCGGTACGTTCTTCTTCCGCCGCTCCAGCGTCAAGGCGTACGAGCTGGCGCGTGAGCGTGTCTCGGTGGTCAACGCCGATCTCCAGGAGTCCGTCGCCGGGCTCCGCATCGTGCAGGCCTTCCGGCGCGAGCGCTCGGGCCGCGAGAAGTTCGCCAAGGGCAGCGCCGACTACCGCAGCGCCCGCATCCGCGGGCAGTGGCTGATCTCCATCTACTTCCCGTTCGTGCAGCTGCTCTCGGCGGTCGCCGCGGCGGCGGTCCTGATGGTCGGCGCGGGCCGCGTGGAGGCGGGGACGCTGACGACCGGCGCCCTGGTCGCCTACCTCCTCTACATCGACCTGTTCTTCGCGCCCGTCCAGCAGCTCTCCCAGGTCTTCGACGGCTACCAGCAGGCCACCGTCTCGCTCGGCCGCATCCAGGAACTGCTCCAGGAGCCGACATCGACCGAGGCCGCGGACGAGCCGCTCGACGTCCTGTCCCTGCGCGGCGAGATCGCCTTCGAGGACGTGGACTTCGCGTACGGCTCCGACGACGAACCGGAGGAGGCGCTGAGCGACGTGGCGCTGCGCATCCCCGCAGGCCAGACCGTCGCCTTCGTCGGCGAGACCGGCGCGGGCAAGTCGACCCTGGTCAAGCTCGTCGCCCGGTTCTACGACCCGACCGGCGGCCGGGTCACCGTCGACGGCACCGATCTGCGCTCCCTCGACCTCACCTCGTACCGCCACCGTCTCGGTGTCGTACCGCAGGAGGCCTATCTCTTCGCGGGGACGGTGCGCGACGCGATCGCCTACGGGCGGCCCGACGCCACCGACGCCCAGGTGGAGGCCGCGGCCCGCGCGGTCGGCGCGCACGACATGATCGCCACCCTGGACGGCGGCTACCTCCACGAGGTCTCCGAGCGCGGTCGCAACCTCTCCGCCGGACAGCGCCAGCTGATCGCGCTGGCCCGCGCGGAGCTCGTCGACCCGGACATCCTGCTCCTCGACGAGGCGACCGCGGCTCTCGACCTCGCCACGGAAGCGCAGGTCAACCAGGCCACCGACCGCATCGCGGGCAAGCGCACCACGCTGGTCGTCGCCCACCGCCTCACCACGGCAGCCCGCGCGGACCGCGTGATCCTGATGGACCACGGCCGGGTCGCGGAGGACGGCACACACGAGGAGCTGCTCGCGCTCGACGGGCGGTACGCGACACTGTGGCGGACGTTCGTGGGGGAGACCGAGCCGTCGACCGCGTAGCCCGTCGAGCACATCGGGTCGGCCCGTCGAGCACATCGGGTCGGCCCACCGAGCACATTGGGTCAGCCACCGAACACATCGGGTCGGCCCGTCGAACGAATCGGGGCGGGCACGCAACCGGAGGCGCCATGGTCCGCGTCCGTACATCAGTACGCTGAGGCGGAAGTGTCGGGAGGGAAACTGGTGAGCAGTGGTCGAATACGGCGGAGCCTCGCGCTCGGCGCGGCCGTCCTTGCGGCTGCCGTCCTGCTCGGTGCCGCGGGCGCCGGCACGGCACAGGCACAGGCGTCGGCGGGCCGCTGCGCCGGGCACAAGGTGCGCACCCTCTCCTTCAGCACGGGCAAGGTCGTCGTCTACAAGATCCGCGGCTACGTCTGCGCCGTCACCCTCGCCAAGCGCCCCGGCGCCCGCAAGACGATGTCGGTCAGCGTCCAGGCCCGCGGCAACCGCCCGGCCAGGGACAAGGGCAGCTACACGCATCACGCGGGGCCGGTGACGGTGCACGCGGGGCATCGGTGTGTGTGGGTGAAGGGGAAGGTGGGCCGGGGGAGCACCAGCTCGGGCTGGATCCTGTGCTGAGGCCGTACTGAGCACACGTACTCCCTTTGCGCCCCCTTTGTGACGTACTGCGTTCTGATGTGACGCAAGAGCCCCTAGGCGTGAGCGAGTTGCTCCGATAAGTTCCGGCGGACGCAATCGCGAAACCTAGGGGAGAGTGCATGCGCAAGGCGCTCAGATGGCTGCTGTCGCTCGTGGTGCTGATAGGCACCGCGGGCACACTGAGCACGGCAGGGGCGGCCACCGCCGCCGAGCCGCGGGCCATCGACACACAGGCCGCCGACACACGGGCCGCGGACATCAAGGACCGGCTCCTCGCGATACCGGGCATGAGCCTGATAGAGGAGAAGCCGTACGCCGGCTACCGCTACTTCGTCCTCAACTACACCCAGCCGGTCGACCACCGGCACCCCTCCAAGGGCACCTTCAAGCAGCGCCTGACGGTCCTGCACAAGGACACCACCCGCCCCACGGCCTTCTTCACCAGCGGCTACGGAGTCTCGACGACCCCCAGCCGCAGCGAGCCGACGCGGATCATCGACGGCAACCAGATCTCCCTGGAGTACCGCTACTTCACGCCGTCCCGCCCCGAGCCCGCCGACTGGTCCAAGCTGGACATCTGGCAGGCCGCGAGCGACCAGCACCGCATCTTCAAGGCGCTCAAGCCCATCTACGACAAGAAGTGGCTGACGACCGGCGCCTCGAAGGGCGGCATGACAGCCACGTACTACGAGCGTTTCTACCCGCGTGACATGGACGGCGTCGTCGCGTACGTGGCCCCCAACGACGTGGTGAACAAGGAGGACTCGCGCTACGACGAGTTCTTCAAGACGGTCGGCACCAAGGAGTGCCGCGCCAAGCTGGAGGCCGTGCAGCGCGAGGCGCTGGTGCGCCGCGAGCCGCTGGAGAAGAAGTACGCCGCGTTCGCCGCTGCGGGCAACTACACCTTCAAGACCATCGGGAACCTGGACAAGGCGTACGAGGCCGTCGTCCTGGACCTGGTGTGGGGCTTCTGGCAGTACCAGCCGGAGTCCGCGTGCGCCGACGTCCCCGACGCCAAGTCCGCCTCCGACCAGGTGATCTTCGACTACGTCGACGAGGTCGGCGGCTGGACCTCCTACACGGACCAGGGCCTCACCCCGTACACGCCGTACTACTACCAGGCCGGTACGCAGCTGGGCTCGCCCGACATCTCCCAGCCCTGGCTCGGAAACCTGAGCCGCTACGGCTACCAGCCGCCGCGCAACTTCGTGCCGCGTGACATCCCGATGAAGTTCAAGTCCGGTGCCATGGCGGACGTGGACCGCTGGGTGCGGCACAACTCGCAGCGGATGCTGTACGTCTACGGCGCGAACGACCCGTGGGGTGCGGAGCCGTTCCGCCCCGCGAAGGGCGCCAAGCACGACTCGTACGTCTTCACCGCCCCGGGCGCCAACCACGGCGCGAACGTGGCAGGCCTCGCCCCCGCGGAGAAGGCCAAGGCCACCGAGCGGATCCAGGCGTGGGCCGGAGTCTCCACCACGGAGTCCCCCAAGCCCCTGGCTCCGTACGACGCGAAGCTCGACCGCAAGGACGCGGACCGGGAGCTGACCCTGCGCCGCTAGCGGAGATCGCACCGTCGATCACCGGCTCCGCCGAGTTCGTCCTCGATCGCCGGACAGGCTGAGAATCCTTCAGCCGTCCGGCGATCGGGGGCCGGGGTCCGGGGCGGGGTGGGGGAAAAGAACCCTGCTCACACCCGCACCGCACACCCCACCGGCCGCGCACCCCCCAGCGACACATACAGCTGCGTGGCAGCAGGACACAGGGCCCGCTGCGAGACCGCCACCGTCACCCGGTACTCCGGGGCCTTCGCCCCTGACCCGTCGCAGGCGGTCTCCCGGACCTCCCCCCGCCCCGCGCCGTACACACAGTCCCCCACCCCGGTCCGAGGCCCGCCCCCGCCCCCGGGATCCCCAGGATGCGGCGACTCCAGGTTCCGCATGCAGGCGTACCCCCGCGGCACCTTCCCGTTCCCGTCCTCGTCCCTCGCGGGCCGGTTCTCATTGATGTGGAGCACGAAGTCCGTGCGGGCAGGGCACGGCGGGCCCTCGGCGACCTTGCCGTCGTAGCGGGCGATGACCCGCGCCGCCGCCCGCTCACTCGTGCAGGGCACTTCGGTGAAGGACCCGCGCCCCCGCGAACCGCACTCGTCCACGGCGAGGAACACGGCTCCGTAGCCGGACGACGACACCGACGACGAGGGATTCCGGTCGTCCAGCCGCCCCGACGCCCCGGGACCCGATCCCGCCCCCGGATCCGAGGACTTCTGGCAGCCGGTCACGGCGGCGCACACCGCGAGCACCGCCACCACCGCGATGTTCCTGCCAAGCAGGGTGAGCAGCATGGCGAACCCCCCGATAGGTGCAGCCAGCGTGACCCGCGGGAGCGGGCGCACGCCAGGTGCGTGGGGTGCTTTGGGCCAGGTGGAGGTGGCACGCCGGTGGCGGGGCGTACGCCTCAGTACGTCAGGCCGTACCCGACCGGATACAGCACCTGCGCCGGATCGTCCGCCCGCTGCACCGGCACGGGCAGCCGCCCCTGCGGCTCCGCGCGCCCCGCGATCACCCGTACCGCGGCCCGCAGTTCGACATCCGTCCAGCAGTACGCGGCGAGGGACGCGCCCACGGTCCGCACCCACGCCACGTCGTACGTATTGCGGATCGCGAGGGCGACGACCGGGACGCCGGTCGCCACAAGAGCCTCCACCAGGGCGATCTGAGCGCTGCCCGCCCCCACGTTGTACGTGCCCACGAGCACCGCGTCCTTGCCCGCGGCGGCCGCCACCGCCTCGGCGATCTTCGACGCGGAGGGAGCCGTGCCCGTCGGCAGCACGGTCGGCGAGAAGCCGAGGTCCGTCAGCTCGCGCCCGATGACGGTCGTCGGCGGCCCCGTGGTCCCCGACGGCGACGCCGGATCCGCGCCCACGACGAGTACGTCACGCTGCGTACGCCGTGACAGCGGAAGCAGCCCGTCCTCGTTGAGCAGCAGCGTCGTCGTCTCGTCGGCGATCCGGTCGGCCGCGCTGAGATGCGCGCGTGTACCGACCGCCCGGTCGACGCCGCGCGAGGTGACGTACGGGTCGGAGAACAGGTCCAGTTTCGATTTGAGGCGCAGGATCCGCAGCAGCGACACGTCGAGCCGCGCCTCCGTCAACTCGCCGTCCCGTACCGCCTGGAGCACCGCGTTCCAGGCGATCTCCGGCTTCGGCGGGTTCAGGAGCTGGTCGACGCCCGCCTTCAGGGCGAGCACCGGCACGCGGTCGTCGCCGTACTTCGTGCGGACGCCCTGCATGCCGAGCGAGTCCGTCACCACGACCCCGTCGTAGCCGAGTTCCTCGCGCAGGATGCCGGTGAGGATGGGATGCGAGAGCGTGGCCGGGTCCTCCGCGGGATCGAGCGCAGGGACCACGATGTGCGCGGTCATGATCGAGTCGATGTCCGCGGCCACCGCCGCCCGGAACGGCGGGGCGTCCAGGGTCTCCCACTGCTCACGGGTGTGGTGGATGTACGGCAGCTGGGAGTGGCTGTCGTCCTTGGTGTCGCCGTGCCCGGGGAAGTGCTTGGACGTCGACGCGATGTCCGTGCCCTGGTACCCCTTGACCTGGGCGGCGACCAGACCGGCGACCGCTTCGGGGTCCGAGCCGAAGGAGCGTACGCCGATGACGGGGTTGGCCGGATTGACGTTCACGTCGGCTACCGGGGCGTAGTTCTGGCGGATGCCGAGCGCGCGGAGTTCGGCCCCGGCGATCCGGGCCGCCTTGCGCGCGGTGGAGTGCGAGCCCGCGGCGCCCAGGGCCATCGCGCCGGGCAGGAGCGTGGCGGGGATGCCCACGCGGGCCACGGCGCCGTGCTCCTGGTCGGTGGAGATGAGCAGCGGGACGCGGGAGGTGGGGGACTGCTCCGGGTCGTCTGGGGTGAGGGCAGCGCGCTGGATGCCGTTCGAGAGGTCGGCGATCTGCTGCGGGGCACGGGTGTTGTGGGCCCAGCCGAAGTAGATGATGCCGCCGAGGTGGTACTTGGCGACTGCTTCGGCGGCGGTGCGGACGCCCAGTTCCTCGAGGTTGGCGTCGATGTCCGCCTGGTCGGGCTCGGTGGCGGAGTGGCCGTACACATGCATCACGAAGAGCTGGCCGACCTTCTCCGCGAGGCTCATGCGGGAGATGATCTCCCGCAGCTTCCGGTCACGGCCGCGGTCTCCGCTGCCCGCCGCATGGGCGCCGGTGGGCGCGGCGAGGGCCGTCGCCGCGACGGCCGTGGCGGTGAGCAGAGTACGTCTGGAGGCGTTTCGGTGGGACATGTGCGCTCCTTCGGAGACGGACGCCGGCTGAAGGAAACTTTCCGAGTGTCACGGATATCCCGAAGATTTCTGCCGGTCAAGACAGTCGGCAGCCACGGTGGAGGAGAGGGGCCGTCACCGGTGCTGTTGAAGGGGGGCGCACCGGTGACGGCATGCTGTCGGCCACGGGCGGCAGAGAGGGTGGTCAGCGTTCGCAGCCAGCAGCGATGCCGACACCGCCTCGCGGAGACTCACCCGACAGCACGGCGTTTGGACGGTGGTGTCCGCGCGTGGGTTCCCGGCAGAGGACGAATTCCGGAAAGTGGTGCGGAGGAGAATCCTGAGGTTCAGGAGGCGGCCCATTCCGCGATTTCCGTAATTTCCGTGGTCTCGGGTCCCGCGATCGTGGCCCCGGGCCCCGGGCCGTCGCCGCTCCAGAAGGCCTGCAACGTGCGTACCGTCTCGGCGATCGCGGGGCGCCGCGACGCCCCGGCCCGCCACAGTGCGTACAGCCGCCGCACCGGCAGCGGATCGAGCCGCACGGTGACCGCGCCGTCCGGGACCGGGCCGCGGCCGAGGCGGGGGATCAGGGCGATGCCGAGCCCCGCGGCGGCAAGGGCGACCAGGGTGGGGTTCTCCTCCGCCGTGTGCGCGATGTCAGGCTCGCAGCCCGCCTCGCGCAACGTGCGTACCAGCCACTCGTGGCAGACGAGCCCCGGCGGCTGGGTGATCCACCGCTCGCCCTTCAGCTCCTCGCGGCGCACGGAATCGCGGCCCGCGAGCCGGTGGCCGACGGGCACGACGAGGTCGCAGAGGTCGTCCCCGATGACGGCCTGTTCGACGCCGGGCGGTGTCGGCAGCGGCGCGATGTCCCAGTCGTGCACGACGGCCATGTCCACCGCGCCCTTGGCCACCAGATCGATGGAGAGGTGCGGGTCGATCTCCGACATCCGGGCGTCGAGCGCGGGATGCCGCCGGGCGAGGTCCGCGAGGACGCCGGGCAGCAGGCCGCGCGCCGCCGAGGCGAACGCGGCGACGGTCAGACGCCCCGCGGGCAGCCCGCGACGCTCTTCGAGCTCGGTCTCCGCGCGCTCCACGATCGCCATCAACTCCTGCGCGGTGGCGGCGAGATGGCGTGCTTCCTCGGTGAGCGCGACGCCCCTGCCCTGCCGTTCGAGGAGGGTGGTGCGGGTCTCGCGCTCCAGTTTGGCGATCTGCTGGGAGACCGCGGACGGGGTGTAGCCGAGCGCGGTGGCGGCGGCGCCGACGGTGCCGTGCACGGAGACGGCGTGCAGGGCGCGCAGCCGGGCGAGATCGAGCACGGGAAGCCCTCCCCTTGGTCGGCGACGCCCGTGGGCGTCGCCCAATTCGTTAGCGTTGCTACATCCCATCATGCAGAGATCCGCGCTGGCCCTACATGGTCGTGCCAGCCGGGCAGGGCGGCTAGGAAACCCGGCAGCCCGGTGTCAGGCGGGCCGGTTCAGGAGCCGCGACAGGAAGTCACGCCCCGGGCCCAGAAGTTCGGGCAGCGGCGCCGCACCCTCGTACCACCGCTTCTCGTACTCCCAGCACAGCCAGCCGTCCCGCTGCTCCCCGCTGAGCAGCGCGTCCACGCACTCGGCGAGCGGCAGCACCCCCTCCCCGAGTGCCAGTGGCGTCTTGTCGTCGGCCGACGCGATGTCCTTCACCTGTACGTAGCCGAGGTACGGGGAGAGCGCGGCGTGGCTGTCGGTGGGCGACTCGCCGCCGAGCCAGGTGTGCATCACGTCCCACAGCGCGCCCACGTGACGGTGGCCGACCGCGCCGAGCACGCGGGTCGCGGCGGCGCCCGTGCGGTGCGAGTCGTGGGTCTCCAGGAGGATGCGTACGCCGAAGTCCGCGGCGTGCTCGGCCGCGGTACCGAGCCGTCGGGCAGCCGTCGCGTCGGCCTCCTCGGGGCTCTGTTCGGTGCCGCCGCCGGGGAAGACGCGGATGAAGGGGGCACCGAGGTCGCGGGCGAGGGTGAGCAGGGAACGTATGTCTTCGAGGACGGGCTCGTCGGCGCCGGGCGCCGCCACGCGCGCGTACCCGGAGATTCCGAGGATCTCGATGCCCGAGGTCTTGAACTGGGCCGCCACATCGGCCCGTTCGGTGAGGCCGATCCCCGGGTGGACCGGCTCCTCGGGATGCGCGCGCAGTTCGACGCCGTGATAGCCGTGGGTGGTGGCGAGGTTCAGCACGTCGGCGACGGGGAGCCCGGGCACGCCGAGGGTGGAGAAGGCGAGTTTCATGACGCCGACCCTAGGGGGTTTCCCCCAGACACAGTTGCCAGTCCTGCCCCATCAGGTCGGCGCCGAACGAGCGGTGCGGATCAGTCGAGGTCCCCGGCCCTCGGGAAACCGTCCGTCGTGATGGTGATGTCGCGACCGAGCAGGGGCAGGATCAGATCCTGGCCGAAGGGGATCTTCGCCGCGTCCTCGTAGCTCCCGGTCCTGTTCGGTCCGCGCTGGACGGTGCAGACGCCGTCCTCCGGGTCGATGACCACGTAGACCGGGATGCCGCACTCCGCGTAGAGGTGGACCTTCTTGGCGAAATCGTTGTCCCGGCTGCTCTTCGAGACGACCTCGATGACCGCCTCCAGGCTGTGCCACTCGAAGCGGCCACGGCTGTTGCGCTCGGCGCCGGGGGCGACGATCGCGAGGTCGGGTGCGTAGCCGTACTGACTGGAGGGGAAGTCGATCATGACATCCGAGAGGATGTCGCCGTGTGCGGCGAGCTGCTGTTCGATCTGAGGGGCTGCCTTCAGGATGACCTTCCACTGGTACTCACCTTGCGGCGTCATGATGATCTTCCCCTCCGTGATCTCGACGCGGTAGCCGCGGGGAAGGTTGACGCCGTCCAGTACGTCCCAGGCGCTGGGTGCATCCATGACCATGACTGCCATATGAGCCTCCTTTTCCCGGTGATGTCAACGACATCGAAGGCTCAGCGACACGGCGGCGCCGTGGACCCCCGCACCATCAGCTCCGCCGCGATCGTCGCCACGCCCCCGGGCGGTGCCTCCTCCACACCCGTGGCGAGGCGGCCCGCGCGGGCGCCCGCCTCGTGCAGCGGCAGTCGTACGGTCGTCAGGGCGGGGACGGCGTCCGCCGAGAAGGGCAGGTCGTCGAAGCCCGCCACCGAGATGTCCTCGGGGATGCGCAGGCCGCGGTCGCGCAGGGCGGCGGACGCGCCCAGGGCGACCGTGTCGTTGGCGGCCACGATGGCGGTCAGGTCCGGGTCGCGGCGCAGGAGTTCGAGGGTCGCTTCGTAGCCGGAGCGGCGGGTGTAGGGGCCGTGGACGGTCAGCTCGTCCTGGGCGCCGTTCTCGGCCCGACCCGCGTCGGACGCCGCGAGCGCGTCCCGGTGGCCCTCAAGCCGGTGCCGGGTGGTCGTCCGTTCCAGCGGGCCCGCCACGTACCCGATCCTGCGGTGCCCCAGCGTCAGGAGATGCTCCGTGAGCCGCCGCCCGCCGCTGCGGTTGTCGAAGGTGAGCGTGGCCGCCACCGCGTCCGAGTCCTCAAGGGGCGGCCGTCCGCAGAGCACGATCCGGGTGCCCGCGTCCGCGAGGCGCGCCAGCTTCGCGGACATCGCGGCGGCGTGGGCGGGGTCCTCCAGGGCGCCGCCGGTCAGGATCACCGCGGCGGCGCGCTGGCGCTGCAGCAGGGTCAGATAGGTCAGCTCGCGCTCCGGGGAGCCCCCCGTGTTGCAGACCACGGCCATCCGCTCGCCGCCCGCGCGCCCGCCGGGACCGCCGATCTCGGACTGGACGGCGCCCGCCATGATCCCGAAGAAGGGGTCGGCGATGTCGTTCACGAGGATGCCGACCAGGTCGGAGGTGGCCGCGGCGAGCGAGCTCGCGGGCCCGTTGAGGACGTAGTCGAGATCGTCCACGGCGCGCAGGACGCGCTCCCGGGTGGCGGCCGCCACGGGGTAGTTGCCGTTCAGTACGCGGGAGACGGTAGCGGGGGAGACCTGGGCGCGTGCCGCCACGTCCGCCAGGGTCACGGTCATCTCGTCGTCCTCCGGTCACGGCTCTGGTCCGAAGCCCTTGTCCGAACCTTGTGCGGCAGGCTAGCTTCTCCTTGGATAGAAAGCGCTTGCTATACGCTTACCTGCGTACGGAGGGACCCCTGTGACTCGCAAGACGGTGCGCATCGCCATGAACGGTGTGACGGGACGGATGGGCTACCGCCAGCACCTCATCCGCTCACTGCTCGCCCTGCGCGAGCAGGGCGGACTCCCCCTCGGCGACGCCGAGGGCACGGTGCTGTGGCCCGAGCCGGTCCTGGTGGGCCGCAGAGAGCACGCACTGCGGGAGATCGCGCGGCGCCACGGACTTGACGTCGAGAAGAGCGTCTCGACGGACCTGGACGCGGTCCTCGCCGACCCCACCATCGACATCTACTTCGACGCGCAGGTCACGTCCGCGCGCGAGGAGGCCATCAAGCGGGCCATCGCGGCGGGCAAGCACATCTACACGGAGAAGCCGTCCGCGACAGGCCTCGCCGGAGCCCTGGAACTGGCCCGCCTCGCCCAGGCGGCCGGCATCAAGCACGGCGTGGTCCAGGACAAGCTCTTTCTACCGGGGCTGCTCAAGCTGAAGCGCCTGATCGACGGCGGCTTCTTCGGCAAGATCCTGTCCATCCGGGGCGAGTTCGGCTACTGGGTCTTCGAGGGCGACTGGCAGAGCGCCCAGCGCCCCTCGTGGAACTACCGCGCGGAGGACGGCGGCGGCATCGTGGTCGACATGTTCCCGCACTGGGAGTACGTCCTGCACGAGCTGTTCGGCCGCGTACGCAGCGTCCAGGCGCTGGCCGCGACCCACGTCCCGCAGCGCTGGGACGAGCAGGACAAGCCCTACGACGCGACGGCGGACGACGCCGCGTACGGCATCTTCGAACTCGAGGGCGGCGCGATCGCGCAGATCAACTCCTCCTGGACGGTCCGCGTCAACCGCGACGAGCTGGTCGAGTTCCAGGTGGACGGCACGGAGGGCTCGGCGGTGGCGGGCCTGCGCAACTGCCGCGTACAGCACCGCAGTACGACCCCCAAGCCGGTCTGGAACCCGGACCTGCCCGTCACCCACTCCTTCCGGGACCAGTGGCAGGAGATCCCCGACAACCAGGAGTTCGACAACGGCTTCAAGGCGCAGTGGGAACTCTTCCTGAAGCACGTGTACGCGGACGCGCCCTACCACTGGGACCTGCACGCGGGCGCGCGCGGCGTGCAGCTCGCGGAACTGGGCCTGAAGTCCTCCGCGGAGGGCCGCCGCATCGAGGTGCCGGAGATCGCACAGTGACGCTTCTGCTCCCGCGCGCGGACGGCACCACGCGCCCGTACGAGCCCCGGAAGGCCCCTTCGCAGGCGGCGTCCGGGGTCGGCTCCCCCCTCACCTCCCGCACGGTGTTCTCCGCGGCCCACGTGGTCGCGGACCCCCGCGCCGATGTCTCCCCGGACTCCCCGGCTGCCGTCGACTGGGACGCGACCCTCGCCTTCCGCCGCCACCTGTGGGCGCAGGGCCTGGGCGTGGCCGAGGCGATGGACACGGCTCAGCGGGGGATGGGCCTCGACTGGAAGGGCGCGGCGGAACTGATCACGCGTTCCGCGGCGGAGGCGAAGTCGGTGGGCGGCGCGATCGCCTGCGGCGTGGGCACGGACCAGCTCACGGTCGCCGCCGATCTGCCGACAGTCCTCGCCGCCTACGAGGAACAGCTGGCCCTGGTCGAGTCGAGCGGCGCACAGGTGATCCTGATGGCGTCCCGTGCGCTCGCCGCGGTGGCGAAGTCACCGGACGACTACCTTCAGACGTACGGCCACCTCCTGCGCCAGGCGAGCGAGCCCGTGATCCTGCACTGGCTCGGCCCGATGTTCGACCCGGCGCTCACCGGCTACTGGGGCAGCGAGGACCTGGACGCGGCGACCGACACCTTCCTGGAGGTAATCGCCGCGCATCCGGACAAGGTCGACGGCATCAAGATCTCCCTCCTCGACCCGGAGCGAGAGATCGCCCTGCGCCGCCGCCTCCCGGACGGCGTCCGCTGCTACACGGGAGACGACTTCAACTACCCCGAGCTGATCGCGGGCGACGAGCAGGGCTTCAGCCACGCCCTCCTCGGCATCTTCGACCCGCTGGCTCCGCTGGCGGCCCAGGCGGTACGCCGTCTCGACACCGGCGACAAGGAGGCGTTCCGCGCCTGCCTGGACCCCACGGTCGACCTGTCCCGCCATCTCTTCCAGACTCCCACCCGCTTCTACAAGACGGGCGTGGTGTTCCTGGCGTGGCTCGCGGGCCACCAGAGCCACTTCACGATGGTGGGCGGCCTCCAGTCGGCACGCTCGCTGCCGCACTTGGCGCGCGCGTACGAGCTGGCGGACGAGCTGGGCCTGTTCCCGGACCCGCTCCTCGCCGAGACCCGCATGAAATCCCTGCTCAACGTGTACGGAGTCCAGCAATGAGCGAGGCCTTGGCGCGCTTCTCCATCAACCAGATGACGGTCAAGCAGCTCTCGCTGCCCGAACTGGTCTCCTCGTGCGCGGACTTGGGCGTGACCGGGGTGGGCCTCTGGCGCGAACCGGTCAAGGCGTACGGCCTTGAGCGGACCGCCAAGCTGATGGGCGACGCGGGTCTGACGGTCACCACGCTCTGCCGGGGAGGGTTCCTCACGGCCATCGACGCCGAGGCGCGCGCGGTCGCGGTCGCCGACAACAAGGCGGCGATCGACGAGGCGGTGGTCCTCGGCACGGACACGCTGGTCCTCGTCTCCGGCGGATTGCCCGCCGGGGACAAGGACCTGCACGGGGCGCGTGCGCGGATCGCCGACGCGCTGGCGGAACTCGCCCCGTACGCGGAGTCCCGGGGCGTCCGGCTGGCCATCGAACCCCTCCACCCCATGTTCGCCTCGGACCGCTGCGTGGTCTCCACGCTGGCCCAGGCCCTCGACCTGGCGGAGCTCTTCCCCGCGGCGCAGGTCGGGGTCTGCGTGGACACGTACCACGTGTGGTGGGACGACCAGGCGCCCGCGCAGATCGCCCGCGCGGGACGGGGCGGGCGCCTGCACGCGTTCCAACTGGCCGACTGGATCACCCCGTTGCCCGAGGGCGTGCTGAACGGGCGGGGCCAGCTGGGGGAGGGCTCGGTCGACCTGCGATCGTGGCGCGCCCTTGTCGAGGAGGCGGGCTACGAGGGCCCCATCGAGGTCGAACTCTTCAACGATGAGCTGTGGTCAGGAGACGGCCACGAGCTCCTGTCGGAGACGACCAAGGGGTACGTGCGGCACGCCTGCTAGTCGGTGGGGGAGGGGGCTATCTCTTCTTGCCGCCACCCAGGATCTGGCCCAGCAAGTCACCGAGCCCGCCCCCACCCCCGCCTCCAGCTCCCCTGCTTCCGGTGCCCCCGCCTCCAACTCCTCCGGCGCCCGGCTTCGACGACGTACGCGCGCGCTTCGTCAGCACCGTGAGCAACACCGGGATCAGCAGCTCGATCACACGGGTCACAGAAGCCGCGGGCAACCCCGTCTTCTTCGCCACCGCGTTCGCCACCGGCCTGCTCATCTTCGCGAGGACCCCGGACAGCATCCCGCCCGCAGCAAGCCCCCCGAACCCCCCGAACCCTCCGAACCCGGCGATCCCCTGCGGAGGCGACGCCTCGGCGAAGGCCTGTTCGACCTCCTCCGCCCCCGCGGGATCCTCCGCCTTCTCCTGAAGGTTCCCCGAAAGGGCGGTCACCGTGGTGCCCACCACGTCCTGCGCCCCCGCGGCGTCCGTACCGAGCAGTCCCGCGATCTCCTGGAGCTTGTCGTCGCCGAGTTCGTCGAGGACGTCCTTCTCCAGCGAAGTCTCGGGCGAAGGGCCGGGCGAAGTTCCGGGCGAACTCCTCGGGTCGGGCGAAGTTCCAGGAGCGGTTTCGGAAGATTCTTCACTCATGCGCAGAACGCTACTTCCGCCCCAGTTCGTCGGCACCCCGAAAACTCGTGGCCTCGCCCGTGCAACCCTTCCCGCCCGACGCGGGTCGTACTGTGCGTCGGGGCTTCCGGAGGGGGATCTGGGGGGATCGCGGAGTGCCGACAGGGGAGGGGAGACCCGAAGGGGCCCGGTCGAAAGACCGGGCCCCTTCGAAGCGTTGTCCACAGGCGGAGTGTTATCCACAGGCTTTCCACGCTGTCAGCGGTGAGCGATAGCGTCGGGTCATGTCGAGTCCAGCAGCGGCAGCGTCCGCACCGTCCGCAGCGGTGGTCGAAGGGGTCCTGGAGCGGATCACCTACGCCAACGAGGAGAACGGGTACACGGTCGCCCGCGTGGACACGGGCCGCGGCGCCGGTGACCTGCTCACCGTCGTAGGCGCGCTCCTTGGCGCACAAGTGGGGGAGTCCCTCCGCATGGAGGGCCGCTGGGGCTCCCACGCGCAGTACGGCAAGCAGTTCACGGTGGAGAACTACACGACGATCCTCCCCGCCACCATCCAAGGCATCCGCCGCTATCTGGGCTCGGGCCTCATCAAGGGCATCGGCCCCGTCATGGCGGACCGCATCACCACCCACTTCGGCGTGGACACCCTCGACATCATCGAGAAGGAGCCGAAGCGTCTCGTCGAAGTCCCCGGCCTCGGCCCCAAACGCACCAAGATGATCGCCGCGGCCTGGGAGGAACAGAAGGCCATCAAGGAGGTGATGGTCTTCCTGCAGGGCGTAGGCGTCTCCACCTCCATCGCCGTCCGCATCTACAAGAAGTACGCGGACGCCTCCATCTCCATAGTGAAGAACGAGCCCTACCGCCTCGCCGCCGACGTCTGGGGCATCGGCTTCCTCACCGCGGACCGCATCGCCCAGTCCGTGGGCATCCCGCACGACAGCCCGGAACGGGTCAAGGCAGGCCTGCAGTACGCACTCTCCCAGTCCACCGACCAGGGCAACTGCTATCTGCCGGAGGAGCGCCTCATCGCGGACGCGGTGAAGCTGCTCCAGGTGGACACGGGCCTGGTCATCGACTGCCTGGCGGAGCTCGCCACCGAAGACGAGGGGGTCGTACGGGAGAGGGTCCCGGGCCCCAACAGCGGCCCCGACAACGACCCGAACGGTCTCCACAGCGGCCCGCACGGCGAAGAGGACGTCACCGCCGTCTACCTGGTCCCCTTCCACCGCGCGGAGATCTCCCTCTCGGCCCAGCTCCTGCGCCTCCTCAGAACCCCCGACGACCGCATGCCCGCCTTCCAGGACGTCGACTGGGACAAGGCCCTCTCCTGGCTCGCCACCCGTACGGGCGCCGACCTCGCCCCCGAGCAGCAGCAAGCCGTCAGGCTCGCGCTGACGCAGAAGGCGGCCGTCCTCACCGGAGGGCCCGGCTGCGGCAAGTCCTTCACCGTCCGGTCCATCGTGGAGCTGGCCCGCGCCAAGAAGGCCAAGGTCGTCCTCGCCGCCCCCACGGGCCGAGCCGCCAAGCGCCTCGCCGAGCTCACCGGAGCCGAGGCCTCCACCGTCCACCGCCTCCTGGAGCTCAAGCCGGGAGGAGACGCCGCCTACGACAAGGACCGGCCGCTCGACGCCGACCTCGTGGTGGTCGACGAGGCGTCCATGCTCGACCTGCTCCTGGCCAACAAGCTGGTGAAGGCGGTCGCCCCCGGCGCCCACCTCCTGTTCGTCGGAGACGTCGACCAGCTGCCGAGCGTCGGCGCCGGCGAGGTCCTGCGCGACATGCTCAGCGAGCGGAGCCCCGTCCCCGCGGTCCGGCTCACCCACATCTTCCGCCAGGCCAAGCAGTCCGGCGTCGTCACGAACGCCCACCGGATCAACTCCGGAGTGCCGCCCATCACGCAGGGGCTCAAGGATTTCTTCCTCTTCGTGGAGGACGAGACCGAGGACGCCGGACGGGTCACGGTGGACGTGGCCGCGCACCGCATCCCGGCGAAGTTCGGCCTCGACCCGCGCCGCGACATCCAGGTGCTCGCGCCCATGCACCGCGGCCCCGCGGGCGCCGGGAACCTGAACGGACTGCTCCAGCAGGCCATCACCCCCAGCAGACCGGACGTACCGGAGAAGCGCTTCGGCGGCCGGGTGTTCCGCGTCGGCGACAAGGTCACCCAGATCCGCAACAACTACGAGAAGGGGCAGAACGGCGTCTTCAATGGCACCGTCGGAGTAGTCACCTCGCTCGACTCCGACGAACAGCGGCTCACGGTCCTGACGGACGAGGACGAGGAGATTCCGTACGACTTCGACGAACTGGACGAACTGGCTCATGCGTACGCGGTCACCATCCACCGCTCCCAGGGCAGCGAGTATCCGGCCGTGGTGATCCCCGTGACCACGGGGGCGTGGATGATGCTGCAACGGAACCTGCTCTACACGGCGGTCACGCGTGCCAAGAAGCTGGTCGTCCTGGTCGGTTCGCGCAAGGCTCTGGGACAAGCGGTGCGCACGGTCTCCGCGGGCAGACGCTGTACGGCCCTGGACTTCCGGCTCGCCGGAGGCCGTGGTTCCACCCCAAGCTCGACCCCAGGGTCCACTCCAGGATTCACCCCCAGATCCACCTCCCGAAATTTTGATCGATCAAACGAGTAGGAAAGGTCACAGAGCACTTCCGCAACCGGGGCGAAGAGGGGCAGGATGAGTAAGTTGGCGGCACTCAGTGCCGCCGATAGGCCCAATGGTCGACCCCGAGTGCACTCTCCAGGGCCAAATGGGGGATGGTAGAGACAGTCAGGGCACCTCGAAGAAGAGGCACAACGTCGGTGAGGGATGACGTGAGCGACAACTCTGTAGTACTGCGGTACGGCGATGGCGACGAGTACACCTACCCGGTGATCGACTCAACTGTCGGCGACAAGGGCTTCGACATCGGGAAGCTCCGCGCCCAGACCGGTCTGGTGACTCTGGACAGCGGATATGGCAACACCGCCGCCTATAAATCCGCCATCACCTACCTCGACGGCGAGCAGGGCATCCTCCGGTACCGCGGCTATCCGATCGAGCAGCTGGCCGAGCGCTCCACCTTCACCGAGGTGGCGTACCTGCTGATCAACGGTGAACTGCCCAAGGTCGACGAGCTCGCCAGCTTCAAGAACGACATCACGCAGCACACCCTGCTGCACGAGGACGTCAAGCGGTTCTACGACGGCTTCCCGCGCGACGCCCACCCGATGGCGATGCTGTCGTCCGTGGTCAGTGCGCTGTCGACGTTCTACCAGGACAGCCACAACCCGTTCGACGAGGAGCAGCGCGACCTCTCGACGATCCGCCTTCTCGCCAAGCTTCCGACGATCGCGGCGTACGCCTACAAGAAGTCCGTGGGCCACCCGGTCGTCTACCCGCGCAACGACCTCGGCTACGTCGAGAACTTCCTGCGCATGACCTTCTCGGTGCCGGCCGCCGAGTACGACCTCGACCCGGTCGTCGTCTCCGCGCTCGACAAGCTCCTGATCCTGCACGCGGACCATGAGCAGAACTGTTCGACCTCCACCGTGCGTCTGGTGGGCTCGTCGCAGGCGAACATGTTCGCCTCGATCTCCGCCGGTATCTCGGCCCTCTGGGGCCCGCTGCACGGTGGCGCCAACCAGTCCGTCCTGGAGATGCTCGAGGGCATCAAGCAGGACGGCGGCGACGTCGACAACTTCATCCGCAAGGTGAAGAACAAGGAAGACGGCGTGAAGCTCATGGGCTTCGGGCACCGCGTCTACAAGAACTTCGACCCCCGGGCGAAGATCATCAAGGCGGCGGCGCACGACGTCCTCTCGGCTCTCGGCAAGGATGACGAGCTGCTCGACATCGCGCTGAAGCTGGAAGAGCACGCGCTGGCCGACGACTACTTCGTCGAGCGCAAGCTCTACCCGAACGTGGACTTCTACACGGGCCTCATCTACCGCGCGATGGGCTTCCCGACCGAGATGTTCACCGTGCTGTTCGCGCTCGGCCGTCTTCCGGGCTGGATCGCGCAGTGGCACGAGATGATCAAGGAGCCCGGATCCCGCATCGGGCGTCCGCGTCAGATCTACACGGGTGAGGTTCTTCGGGACTTCGTCCCGGTCGAGGGTCGCTGACCCGCACGCCGTAGGCGCGATCAGGAACTCAGCAAGCGGGAGCTCGGCAAGCAGGAGCTCAGCAAGCGAAAAGCGCCCCGCCGCCGATCCCCCCACGGGTCGACGGTCGGGGCGCTTTCCTGTTTCCCGGTGCGGATTCCCCCCACGGGATCCGGCCGGGCGTCTGTGGTGGCAGCGCGCCAGTTGTACTGCTGGTACTGCCTGTACTTCCTGAACTTCTTGTACTGCCTGTACTTCTCGTGCTGCCTGAACTGCTCGTGCTGCGATCTGCCGGGACGCGTACGGATCGGGAGGGCCGCTCAAAGCTCCCCGGTGCACGTGCCCCGGCCAACGCATTCCTAGGAACATCCCCCAAGATGTCCCCGATGTCTAGAGACGTCCCCCAAGACGTCCCTGGCATCGCTTCTTAGACTCGCGAACCCCCTGAATGGTTACGTTCGGATGCCTGTGATCTGCGTCTCTTGCATATGTCCTGTACATGCGCAAGCGGCCCGATATGCCGATCGGGACTCATGAGTGAGAATACTGCAACCAGGATGTGAAGGGACTATGTAAAAGCTCTGAGACGAAGGCTGTTGGTCACGACGAAGACCGAGGAGAACGCCATCGCGGCCCCCGCGATCATCGGATTCAGCAGTCCGGCCGCCGCCAGCGGCAGCGCCGCGACGTTGTAGCCGAAGGCCCAGAAGAGATTGCCCTTGATCGTGGCGAGGGTCTTACGGGAGAGCCTGATCGCGTCTGCGGCTCCGCGCAAGTCCCCGCGCACCAGCGTCAGATCGCTCGCCTCGATGGCGGCGTCCGTGCCCGTGCCCATCGCGAGCCCCAGATCGGCGGTGGCGAGCGCGGCGGCGTCGTTGACCCCGTCCCCGACCATCGCGACGACCTTGCCCTCGCCCCGCAGCCGTCGTACGACATCGACCTTCTCCTCGGGCAGGACCTCGGCGTACACGGCGTCCGCGTCGATGCCGACGGCCTTCGCCACCGCCTGGGCGACAGCCTGGTTGTCCCCGGTGAGCAGCACCGGCGTCAGGCCCAGGGCGCGCAGCTCGCGCACCGCCTCGGCGCTGGTGTCCTTGACCGCGTCGGCGACGGCGAGGACGCCGCGTGCCACGCCGTCCCAGGCGACCAGGACGGCCGTACGTCCCGCCTCCTCGGCCTCCGCCTTGAGCGCGGCCACCGTTGCGAGCCCCTCGACTCCCGCGTCCGCGAGGAGCCGCTCACGCCCCGCGAGCACGAAGTGCCCTTCCACCGTGCCGCGTACGCCGGAGCCCGCGACGTTCTCGAACCCCTCCACGGCGGGCAGGGCGCCCACCGGGAGCCCCAACTCGGCCGCGGCGCCCGCAGCGACCGCCCGCGCCACGGGGTGCTCTGAGGCGTGCTCCAGGGCCCCTGTGAGGCGCAGCAGCTGCTTCTCCTCGGTCTCCCCGGCGGCGTACACGTCCCGCAGCGTCATGCGCCCCGTCGTCACCGTCCCGGTCTTGTCCAGGACGACGGTGTCCACCCGGCGTGTGGACTCCAGGACTTCGGGGCCCTTGATGAGGATGCCGAGCTGCGCGCCGCGCCCCGTGCCGACCATCAGGGCGGTCGGCGTCGCCAGGCCGAGTGCGCACGGGCAGGCGATGATCAGGACCGCGACGGCCGCAGTGAAGGCGGCGGTCACATCGCCGGTGACGCCGAGCCAGGCGCCGAGCGTGGCGGCGGCGATCAGCAGCACCACCGGCACGAAGATCCCGGCGATCCGGTCGGCGAGGCGCTGCACCCGAGCCTTGCCGGTCTGCGCGTCCTCGACGAGCTTGGCCATCCTGGCCAGTTGCGTGTCGGCGCCGACACGCGTGGCGTCCACGACGAGCCGCCCCGACACATTCGTGGTCGCCCCGGTCACCGCGTCGCCCGCGGCCACGTCCACCGGGACGGACTCACCGGTCAGCATCGAGACGTCGACCGCCGACGCGCCGTCGACGACGGTGCCGTCGGTCGCGACGGTCTCCCCGGGACGTACGACGAAACGGTCGCCGACCACGAGACGCGCGACCGGGACACGGACCTCCGAGCCGTCCCGCAGTACGGCCGCGTCCTTGGCGCCCAGTTCGAGCAGCGCGCGCAGGGCCGCGCCCGCCTTCCGCTTCGAGCGGGCCTCGAGCCAGCGCCCGAGCAGGATGAACGTGATGACACCGGCGGCGACTTCGAGATAGATCGTCGACACGTCGTCGGCGCGCGAGACCGTGAACTCGAAGCCGTGCCGCATGCCCGGCATCCCCGCGTCCCCGAGGAAGAGCGCCCACAGCGACCAGCCGAACGCGGCGAGCGTGCCCACCGACACCAGCGTGTCCATGGTCGCCGCGCCGTGCCGCGCGTTTGTGAAGGCGGCCCGGTGGAAGGGGGATCCGCCCCACACCACGACGGGCGCGGCCAGCGTCAGCGAGAGCCACTGCCAGTTGTCGAACTGCGACGCGGGGATCATCGCCAGCAGGACCACGGGCAGCGAGAGCACCGCCGAGCCGATGAGGCGTTGGCGCAGGGTGTCGGGCTCGGTGATGTCGGCGGTCGTGGCGGGCGGCGCGCCCGAATCGGGGTCCGGCTCCGGGGGAGCGGGGACGATCTCCTGCGCGGTGTAGCCCAGCTTCTCGACCGTCGCGATCAGCTGAGCGACCTCGACCCCTTCCGCGTACGAGACTCTGGCCTTCTCCGTGGCGAGGTTGACCGACGCGGTCACGCCCTCCACGCGGTTCAGCTTCTTCTCGATGCGGGCGGAGCAGGAGGCGCAGGTCATCCCGCCGACGGCGAGTTCGACTTCGTTCATGGCTCTCTCGTACGGCTGGGTCGGGGAGGTAACGGCTGCGGGCCCTGTGACGGTGTCACAGGGCCCGGGGTACCCGGCAGGGGGTGGGTCAGGCCTTGCTGACGCCGGTGAGTTCGTAGCCCGCCTCGTCGACCGCGGCGCGGACCGCGGCCTCGTCGAGCGGGGCGTCGGAGACCACGGTCACCTGGCCGGTTGCGGCCACCGCCTTGACGGAGCTGACGCCTGCGATCTCCGAGATCTCACTGGAGACAGCACCCTCGCAGTGACCGCAGGTCATGCCGGTCACCTCGTACACGGTCGTCACGGCACCCTGCGGCGTCTCGGCGGCGCCGTCGGAGTGGCAGGAACCGCTGGGGGAGCAGCAGGAGCCGGAGGTCTCGGCCTGCGGGAGCTCGGTCTGGGCGCTCATGTCGTTCTCCTCGATGAGGGTGCGGCGTGTGTGCGTACTTATGCGTCGTAATGTGCGGGAGTGGTCCCGGTGTTCCCGGAGACCCCCTGACACTCACCACACTATACCCCTAGGGGGTACACCTCGATGAAGGGGTGAGGAGGCCGGGGGTGGCGATTCGCCGGGCGGTCATCTGTCGCGCCCGCGGTTGCGCGGCCTCGCGGCCACCCAGGCGCGGACGGTGTCCGCGTACCAGTAGGGCTTTCCGGACTCCACGTGGTCGGGGTCGGGGAGCAGGCCGTGCTTGCGATAGGAGCGCACGGTGTCGGGCTGCACGCGGATGTGTGCGGCGATCTCTTTGTACGACCAGAGCCTTCGGTCGGTCATCTGTGGCACCTCCCTGCGGGCGCCGCAGGGGCGGCTCGGGGGGAGCCGTCGGGGGAGCTGCGGTGCGACGCTGGCGATCACTCAGCCTGTGCCCGGTGAACGACACGGAGTGAGCGCAGGAGGGTGGCTGTCGACCGGCTGTGACGGAAGACCCGCGTATACGCGACATGTGTGACGCGGAGAGGTTGTTTGTGACGCTTGTGATGCATTCCGGGCACACTGGTCCGCCGGGCGGGCACACCTCCGTGGCGAAAGCGGCCGTCGGCGTGCTCGGGTGGCGAGGATCAGCCCCTACCGGCCCGCGGATCCCTCACCGCTGTCCAGCGCGGCGTCACGCGCCGCAGGAGCGCAGGTACGAGCGTGTCCGGCGGGCGATGGGCAGCGGCTTGTCCGGCGGGCAGGGGTACATGTCCTGCTCGACGATGGCGAACAGGTCGACGCCCAGCTTCTGGGCCGCCGCGAGGACCGGCTCGATCGCGGGCACTCCGGTCGGCGGCTCGCACATCACGCCGCGGGCCACGGCGGGCCCGAACGGCATTTCCTGGTCGCGTACTTCAGCGAGGACGGCCGGGTCGACCTGCTTGAGGTGCAGATAGCCGATGCGTTCGCCGTACGTCTCGATCAGTTTGACGTTGTCGCCGCCGCAGTAGGCGTAATGGCCCGTGTCCAGGCAGAGCGAGACGAGGTCGGAGTCGGTCGCGTCGAGGAAGCGGGTGACGTTCTCCTCGTCGTCGATGTGCGTGTCGGCATGGGGGTGGACGACCACGCGCAGGCCGTAGCGCTCGCGCACCTCGTACGCCAACCGCTCGGTCTGGAGCGTGAGCTGACGCCACTGCTCCGGCGTGAGCGTGCTGTCCTCCAGGACCTCGCCGGTCTTGTCGTCGCGCCAGAAGGACGGGATGACGACGAGGTGCTCGGCGCCCATCGCCTGCGCGAGTGCGGCGTTGTCGGCCACATGGGCCCACGTCTTGTCCCATACGGACGGCCCGTGGTGCAGGCCGGTGAAGACCGTGCCGGCCGAGACCCGCAGGCCACGGCGCTGGGTCTCGGCGGTCAGTTCGGCCGGATCCGTGGGCAGGTAGCCGTAAGGGCCGAGCTCGATCCACTCGTATCCACAGTCCGCCACCTCGTCGAGGAAGCGGCTCCAGGGGACCTGGCCCGGATCCTCGGGGAACCACACGCCCCACGAGTCGGGTGCCGAGCCGATCCGGATGCGTGACAGCGTCGTCATGCCCGCCAGCTTTCAGGGCGCCGCGGAACGATGTCAAGGAGTGGTCCGAATGTAAGGACAATGTGTTGACAGGGTTCGTGGGGCGGCATAGACCTAGGGAGGGTCCGAGGGCCGGTTCCGAGGACCGGTTCTGAGGGCCGCGTCCGAGGGGGCGATGTCGACAAGGAGTGCAGGGTGACCGATCCGAACGGCGTCATCGATCCGAACGACGTCATCGATCCGTATGACGTCATCACGATGGGCCGGATCGGGGTGGATCTGTATCCCCTGCAGGCCGGGGTGTCTCTCGCCGATGTCAGCACGTTCGGCAAGTTCCTGGGCGGCTCGGCGTCGAACGTCGCCGTCGCCGCGTCCCGCCTCGGCCACCGGGTCGCGGTCCTCACGCGCACCGGCGAGGACCCGTTCGGGGAGTATCTGCACCGGGAACTGCGGCAGTTCGGGGTCGACGACCGGTGGGTGAGCGGGGTCGCGGGGCTTCCGACCCCGGTGACCTTCTGCGAGGTCTTCCCGCCCGACGACTTCCCGCTCTACTTCTACCGGCAGCCGAAAGCCCCCGACCTGGAGATGTACGAGAAGGAACTCGACCTCGGCGCGATCGCGTCCGCACGGGTGTTCTGGATGACGGGTACCGGGCTGTGCGCCGAGCCGAGCAGGTCGGCGACGCTGGCCGCGCTCCGTGGGCGGGCGAAGGCCGGGCTCACCGTCTTCGACCTCGACTGGCGGCCGATGTTCTGGGAGCGGGCCGATGACGCGCGCGGTTTCTACGCGCAGGCGCTCGCGCAGGCCACCGTCGCTGTGGGCAACCTCGACGAGGTGGAGGTGGCCACGGGAGAGCGCGAACCCCGCGCCGCCGCCTGCGCGTTGCTGGCCGCCGGTGTCGAACTCGCCGTGGTCAAGCAGGGGCCCAAGGGGGTGCTCGCGATGAACAGCTCGGGCGAGGCCGCCGAGGTGCCGCCGCTGCCCGTGACGGTGCTCAACGGCCTCGGGGCCGGGGACGCCTTCGGCGGTGCGCTGTGCCACGGGCTGCTCGAAGGATGGGAGTTGGAGCGGATCATGCGGTACGCCAACGCGGCGGGCGCGATCGTCGCGTCGCGCCTGGAGTGTTCGTCGGCGATGCCGTTCCCGGACGAGGTCGAGGCGGCCCTCGCCGCGGGAGCCGTGACGCATGAGTGACCGCATGGGCGAGCGCGGGGGTGACCACGTGGGTGGCCACGGGGTCGACCGCAGGGGTGGCCACGGGGTCGACCGCAGGGTCGACGTCGCCGAACTCGTCCGGATCCGGGCCCGGCACCCCGAAGCCATCGCGGAGGCCGCCGCCCGTCGCCCCCGCCGCCCGCTCCTCGGCGGCAGCGGACGGCTGATGATCATTGCCGCCGACCACCCCGCCCGGGGTGCCCTCTCCGTCGGCGGCGACAAGCTGGCGATGGCCAACCGCGCGGACCTGCTCGAACGGCTCTGCCTCGCGCTCTCGCGCCCCCGCGTGGACGGCGTGCTCGCCACCGCCGACATCCTCGAAGACCTCCTCCTGCTCGGCGCCCTCGACGGCAAGATCGTCATGGGGTCGATGAACAGGGGCGGGCTCGCGGGGGCCTCGTTCGAGCTGGACGACCGGTTCACGGGCTACCGGGCCGAGGACATCGACCGGCTCGGGTTCGACGCGGGCAAGCTCCTGCTGCGTGTCGACTACGAAGACGCCGGCTCCCTCGCGACCCTGCACTCCAGCGCCCGCGCCATCGACGCGATGGCGGCAAGGAAGCTGCCCGTCTTCGTCGAGCCCTTCCTCTGCCGACGCGCGCCCGACGGCGGTCCGCCGCGCAACGACCTGAGCGCCGAGGCCGTCACCACGTCCATCGCCATCGCGTCGGGGCTCGCCGGGACATCGGCGTACACCTGGTTGAAGGTCCCCGTGACCGAGAATCCGGACGACATGGCGCGGGTCATGGAGGCCTCGACGCTGCCCGCCGTCCTCCTCGGGGGCGACCTGGGTGACGACAGCGACGCCGCGTACGAGAAGTGGCGGGGCGCGCTCCAACTGCCCACCGTGCACGGACTCGTGGCGGGGCGCACGCTGCTGTACCCGGCGGACGGCGATGTGTCGGGCGCCGTCGACACCGCCGTCGGACTGCTGTAGGAGGGCCATATGAGCGGGCGGGCCACATGGGCAGGAGAGCCACATGAGCGGGAGAGGCACATGACGTACGTACCGAAGGGCAGCGCGGCCGAGGGGCCGTACGCCCTCGAACTCGACCCGAAACGGTCCGGTCTGGTCTATTCCGCGCTCCGCGTGGTCGACATCGAACCCGGCGCCACGCACTCCTTCGCCACCGGGGAGAGTGAATGGATCGTGCTCCCGCTGACCGGCGGCTGTACGGTGCACGCGGAAGACGAGATCATCGAACTGCTGGGCAGAGAGAGCGTGTTCAGCGGAGTGAGCGACTTCGCCTACGTGCCCCGTGACGCCCACATCCAGATCGCCTCCGGCGCGGGAGGCCGCTTCGCCCTGGCAGGAGCGAAGTGCGAGCGTCGACTCCCCGCCCGCTACGGCTCCGCGCCGGAGGTTTCCGTCGAGCACCGCGGCAGCGGCACCTGCGCCCGCGAGGTCCGCAACTTCGCCTCCGCCGCCGCCTTCGACTGCGACCGCCTCATCGCCGTCGAGGTGATCACCCCGGGCGGCAACTGGTCCTCGTACCCGCCGCACAAGCACGACGAGCACCGCCCGGGAGTCGAGGCCGAGCTCGAAGAGATCTACTACTTCGAGATCGAGGCCGCGCCGGACGGCGGGCCCGAGGGCTTCGGCTATCAGCGGGTCTTCCCGTCCAGGCCCGGCGGCACCGACGTCCTCGCCGAGGTCCGTACGGGCGACGCCGTGCTCGTCCCCGACGGCTGGCACGGCCCGTCGATCGCCCAGCCGGGGCACAGCATGTACTACCTGAATGTGATGGCCGGTCCCGGGGATGAGCGGGAGTGGCGGATCTGCTTCCATCCCGATCACACGGAGGGGTACCGATGACGGCGGAGGAATACCGATGACTGGGGAGCGAAATCGATGACCTCGATCAGGCTGACCACCGCGCAGGCCCTCGTCCGCTTCCTGTCCCGGCAGTTCACCGAACGCGACGGCGAGCGGCAGCGGCTCATCGGTGCCACCTGGGGCATCTTCGGGCACGGCAACGTGGCGGGCATCGGCCAGGCACTCCTGGAGTACGGCGACGACATGCCCTACCGCCAGGGACGTAACGAACAGTCCATGGTGCACGCCGCCGTCGGGTACGCCCGTCAGTCGGGCCGCCTGTCCACGCACGCCGTCACGACGTCCATCGGACCCGGCGCGACCAACCTCGTCACCGGCGCCGCGCTCGCGACCGTCAACCACCTCCCGGTGCTCCTGTTGCCGGGCGACACCTTCGCGACCCGCCCCGCCGACCCGGTGCTCCAGCAGCTCGAAGTCCCGTACGCGGGCGACGTGTCGGTCAACGACTGTCTGCGCCCGGTGTCGAAGTACTTCGACCGGATCACCCGGCCCGAGGCCCTGATCCCGGCCGCGCTCGCCGCGATGCGCGTGCTCACCGACCCGGCCGCCACCGGCGCCGTCACCCTCGCGCTTCCGCAGGACGTGCAGGCGGAAGGCTTCGACTGGCCGGAGGAGTTCTTCGAGGAGCGGGTGTGGGGCGTCCGCCGTCAGGCCCCCGACCCGCGTGAACTGGCCGCCGCCGCGCGGGCCGTGCGCGAGGCGCGGCGCCCGTTGATCGTCGCGGGCGGCGGAGTCCACCACAGCGCGGCCGAGGAGGCGCTGCGGGACCTCGCGGACGCGACCGGGATCCCCGTCGCCTCCACCCAGGCCGGCAAGGGGGCTCTGCGGTTCGACCACCCGTCGGACGTCGGCGGCATCGGGCACACGGGCACCGCCACCGCCGACGAACTGGCCCGCACCGCCGACCTGGTGATCGGCGTCGGCACCCGCTACAGCGACTTCACCACCGCGTCCCACACGCTCTTCACCGAGCCCGGCGTCCGCTTTCTCAACCTCAACATCACCGCGTTCGACGGCCACAAGATGGCGGGCGCGCCCCTGATCGCGGACGCGCGCGCGGGCCTGGAGGCCCTGACCGGCGCCCTTGAGGGGTGGCGCGTCCCGCCCGCGTACATCGCGGAGTACACCGAGGACAAGGTGCGCTGGGAGCAGCGTGTGGACGCCGCGTACGCGGCCGACGAACCCGACGTACGGCCCACACAGCTCCAGGTCCTCGGCCTGCTCGACGCGCTGGTCACGGACGAGGACGTGATCATCAACGCGGCCGGATCCCTGCCCGGGGATCTCCACAAGCTGTGGAGGACGCGCTCGCCCCGGCAGTACCACGTCGAGTACGGCTACTCCTGCATGGGCTACGAGATCCCCGCCTCGATCGGCGTCGCGATGGCCGCGCCGGAGCGTCCGGTCTGGGCGCTTGTGGGCGACGGGACGTATCTGATGATGCCCACCGAGATCGTCACGGCGGTCCAGGAGAACATCCCGGTCAAGGTCGTCATCCTCCAGAACCACGGGTACGCGTCCATCGGCGGGCTCTCCGAGTCCGTGGGCGCCGAGCGGTTCGGGACCGCCTACCGCTTCCGGGCGCCCGACGGCACGTACACGGGTGCCCCGCTGCCCGTCGACCTCGCGGCCAACGCGGCCTCGCTCGGGATGCGGGTGATCCGCGCCAAAACAGTGGCTGACCTGCGCGATGCTCTTGCCGAGGCGCGGGTGGCCGACGGTCCCACATGTGTCTACGTGGAGACGGAAACGGCAGACACAGTGTCGCCCCCGCCCCCGGCGCAGGCGTGGTGGGATGTGCCCGTGGCCGAGACCGCGGACCGGCCGTCCGCGATCAAGGCCAGGAAAGAGTACGACCGGCACGTCTCAGCCCGACGCCGCCACCTGTGAGAGTAGGGATGCTTGTCATGACGAAGACCGTCCATCACTGGATCGGCGGGAAGTCCGTCGAGGGTGTCTCGGGTACGTACGGCCCGGTGACCGACCCGGCGACCGGCGCCGTCACCACGCAGGTCGCCTTCGCGTCCGTGGACGAGGTGGACGCCGCCGTCGCCTCCGCGCGCGAGGCGTACGCCACGTGGGGCAAGTCCTCGCTCGCCAAGCGCACCTCGGTGCTCTTCGCCTTCCGTGCGCTGCTCGACGCCAACCGTGACGCGATCGCCGAGCTGATCACCGCCGAGCACGGCAAGGTGCACTCGGACGCGCTCGGCGAGGTCGCCCGCGGTCTGGAGATCGTGGACCTCGCCTGCGGGATCACGGTCCAGCTCAAGGGCGAGCTGTCGACGGAGGTCGCCTCGCGCGTGGACGTCTCGTCCATCCGCCAGCCCCTCGGCGTCGTCGCGGGCATCACACCGTTCAACTTCCCGGCCATGGTGCCGATGTGGATGTTCCCGCTCGCCATCGCGTGCGGCAACACCTTCGTACTGAAGCCGTCGGAGAAGGACCCGTCGGCGGCGATGAAGATCGCGGAACTCCTTTCGGAAGCGGGTCTTCCGGACGGCGTCTTCAACGTCGTGCACGGCGACAAGGTGGCCGTGGACCGGCTGCTCGCGCACCCGGACGTGGCGGCCGTCTCCTTCGTCGGCTCCACGCCGATCGCCCGCCACATCCACACCACCGCGACGGCGGGCGGCAAGCGCGTCCAGGCGCTCGGCGGCGCCAAGAACCACATGCTGGTCCTGCCGGACGCGGACCTCGACGCGGCGGCCGACGCCGCCGTCTCGGCGGCGTACGGCTCGGCGGGCGAGCGCTGCATGGCCATCTCGGCCGTGGTCGCGGTCGGCTCGATCGGCGACGAACTGGTCGCGAAGATCAAGGAACGCGCCGAGAAGATCAAGATCGGCCCCGGCAACGACCCGGCCTCGGAGATGGGCCCGCTCATCACGGCGGCACATCGCGACAAGGTCGCGTCGTACGTGACGGGTGCGGCGGCCGAGGGCTGCGAGGTCGTCCTGGACGGCACCGGCCACACGGTCGAGGGCTTCGAGGACGGCCACTGGATCGGGCTCTCGCTCCTGGACCGCGTTCCGGTGACGGCCGACGCGTACAAGGACGAGATCTTCGGCCCCGTCCTTTGTGTGCTGCGGGTCGACACGTACGAGGAGGGGGTGGCGCTGATGAACGCGTCGCCCTTCGGCAACGGCACGGCGATCTTCACGCGCGACGGCGGCGCCGCGCGGCGCTTCCAGCTGGAGATCGAGGCCGGGATGGTGGGCGTGAACGTCCCGATTCCGGTGCCGGTCGGCTACCACTCCTTCGGTGGCTGGAAGGACTCGCTCTTCGGAGATCACCACATCTACGGAAATGACGGGACGCACTTCTACACCCGGGGCAAGGTCGTGACCACGCGCTGGCCCGACCCGTCGGACGCACCCGAGGGCGTGGACCTGGGATTCCCGCGCAACCACTGAGGGAGAACAGAGGGCCCGTGTACTGCGGCGGCGGTACACGGGCCCTCTGCCTACTCCCCAGGGAGACAACCGGGTTCACACCACCGGCTGCCTCGGATGTCAGCCCTCGCCCGTACGGTTGACGTATGGATCTACGACTGCCGAAGCTGCCCAAGCGCAGACTGCTCGCCGCGGTGGCCGCCGTCGCGCTGCTCGCGGGCGCGGGCACCTGGTCCGCCGCCGCCTCGGACGACGGACCCGCCGTGCACCGCGAGGACCACGTCATGCGGATGACGGGCGCGGGCGGCGCGAAGATCGACACGTCGTACTTCACCGCGGGTGACGCCTCGAAGAAGCGCCCCGCCGTCCTCATCGGCCACGGCTTCGGAGCCAACAAGGACGAGCTGCGCGCACAGGCGGAAGGCCTGGCCGACAAGGGGTACGCGGTGCTGACCTGGTCAGCCCGCGGCTTCGGCAAGTCCACCGGCAAGATCGGCCTCAACGACCCGAAGGGCGAGGTCGCCGACGCCTCCCATCTGATCGACTGGCTGGCGAAGCGACCCGAGGTGCAGCTGGACAAGAAGGGCGACCCCCGTGTCGGCATGACCGGCGCTTCGTACGGAGGCGCGATCTCCCTCCTCACCGCCGGGTACGACGACCGCGTGGACGCCATCGCGCCCCAGATCACGTACTGGAACCTCAGCGACGCCCTCTTCCCCAACGGCGTCTTCAAGAAGCTCTGGGCAGGCCTCTTCATCAACACCGGCGGTGGCTGCGAGCGGTTCGAGAAGCAGCTCTGCGAGATGTACAACCGCGTCGCGGAGGCGGGCAAGCCCGACGCCGCGGCGCGCGAGATCCTCGCCGAGCGCAGCCCCGCCGCCGTCGGCGACCGCATCAAGGTGCCCGCCCTTGTCGTGCAGGGCCAGACCGACTCCCTCTTCCCGCTCGGCCAGGCAGATGCCACCGCCAAGGCGATCCGCGCCAACCACGCACCCGTCTCCGTCGACTGGATCTCGGGCGGCCACGACGGCGGCAACCCCGAGACGGGACGGATCAACGGCCGTATCGGATCGTGGTTCGACCGCTATCTGAAGGACGACAAGAGCGCGGACACCGGCCCCGGGTTCCGGGTCACCCGCACCGGAGGCATGGACTCCACCAATGGGTCGGCGACGACGCGGGGAGCGAGCGGCGACCGGTACCCCGGCCTGGAGAGCGGGCAGCGGAAGATCGCGCTCACCGGGCGCGAGCCGCAGCGCTTCGCGAACCCCGCGGGCGCCGCACCACCCGCCATCTCCGCGCTCCCGGGCGCGGGCGGCGGCGGGCTCAACCAGCTCTCCTCGCTCGGCGTCGGCGTCTCCCTCGACTTCCCCGGCCAGAACGCGAGCTTCGAGTCGGCGCCGTTCAAGGACGACCTGCGCATCACCGGATCGCCGAAGGCGCGGGTGCACGTCAAGTCCAGCAGCGAGGACGCCGTGCTCTTCGGAAAGGTGTACGACGTCGGGCCGGGCGGCAGCCAGAAGGTGCTGCCCTCCCAACTGGTCTCGCCGATCCGCGTGGAGGGCGCGAAGGCGGGCAAGGACGTCACCGTCACCCTGCCCGCCGTCGACCACGACGTACAGAAGGGCCACCGCCTCCGCCTCGTCCTCGCCTCGACGGACCTGGGCTACGCCTCCCCGACGCAGCCCGCCACGTACACGGTGTCCATGAAGGGCGACCTGTCGGTCCCCACCGCGCCCGGCGTGAAGACGGCCGCGACACCGCTGCCCGCCTGGGTGTGGTGGCTCCCGGCGTCCGGAGCGGTGATCGCGGTGCTGCTCCTGATCACCGCACGGCGCCGGACGACGGCGCCCGCGCCGGACCCGGAGCTCGCTGAAGTACCGCTGCGGATCACGGACTTGAGCAAGCGGTACGCGAAGTCGGTGGACCGTTACGCCGTCCGTGACGTCTCCTTCAGCGTCGAGAAGGGGCAAGTGCTCGGCCTCCTCGGCCCGAACGGCGCGGGCAAGACGACGACCCTGCGCATGCTCATGGGCCTCATCCGCCCCGACGCGGGCGAGATCCGCGTCTTCGGGCAGGCGATCCGGCCGGGCGCACCCGTCCTCTCCCGGGTCGGCGCGTTCGTCGAGGGCGCGGGCTTCCTGCCGCACCTCTCCGGGCGCGAGAACCTGGAGCTGTACTGGAAGGCCACGGGACGCCCCGCCGAAGACGCCCGCATGGACGAGGCGTTGGAGATCGCCGGGCTGGGCGACGCGCTGGCCCGCGCGGTGCGGACGTACTCGCAGGGCATGCGGCAGCGGCTCGCGATCGCCCAGGCCATGCTCGGCATGCCGGACCTGCTGATCCTCGACGAACCGACCAACGGCCTCGACCCGCCACAGATCCGCGAGATGCGCGAGGTCATGATCCGGTACGCGCGGGGTGGCCGCACGGTCATAGTCTCCAGCCACCTCCTCGCCGAGGTCGAGCAGTCCTGCACGCATCTGGTGGTCATGGACCGCGGCCGTCTCATCCAGGCGGGCCCGGTCTCCGAGATCGTCGGCTCCGGCGACACGCTCCTGGTGGGGCTCGCGGAGGACATCTCCGATCCCCTCGTCGAGAAGGTGGCCGCGCTGCCGGGCGTCGCGTCGGCGGTCCGCGCGGACGGCGGCCTCCTCGTACGGCTGGACGGCACGGAGTCGGGCAGCGCCGCACGCCTCCTGGCCGAACTGGTGCGCCTGGAACTGCCCGTGGAGTCCATGGGCCCGCACCGCCGCCTCGAAGACGCGTTCCTGACCCTGATCGACGGAGGCACCGCATGAGCGCCACAGCTACGGGGCCGGGCACGGGGCCGGGCACAGAGCCGGGTACGGAACCGCGCACGGCACGCGCCACGGCTCCCGGATACCGCCCCAGCCGCACACTGCCGCTACGGGTCGAGGCGATCCGTCAGCTGAAGCGGCGCCGGACGCTGGTGATGGCCGGGGTGATGGGCCTGCTGCCCTTCGTCCTCGTCCTCGCGTTCACCATCGCAGGCTCCCCGGAGTCCAGAAGCGGCCGAGTGACGCTGATGGACACGGCCACCGCATCCGGCGCGAACTTCGCGGCGACCTGCCTGTTCGTCTCGGCGGGCTTCCTCCTGGTCATCCCCGTCGCCCTGTTCTGCGGGGACACGGTCGCCTCGGAGGCGAGCTGGTCGTCCCTGCGCTACCTCCTGGCAGCTCCGGTGCCACGGGCCCGCCTGCTGTGGTCGAAGCTGGCCGTGGCGCTGGGCCTCAGCGCGGCGGCGATGGTACTGCTCCCCTTGATCGCCCTGGCGGTCGGATCGGCGACGTACGGCTGGGGGCCGTTGCAGATCCCGACGGGCGGCACCCTCCCGTCGGGCACGGCCGCGCAGCGCCTGGTGATCGTCGTGGCGTACATCTTCATCTCCCAACTGGTGACGGCGGCGCTCGCGTTCTGGCTCTCGACGAAGACGGACGCGCCGCTTGGCGCGGTGGGCGGCGCGGTGGGCCTGACGATCGTCGGCAACGTCCTGGACGCGGTGACGGCACTGGGCAGCTGGCGCGACTTCCTGCCGGCGCACTGGCAGTTCGCGTGGGCGGACGCGATCCAGCCGAAGATGGAGTGGGGCGGGATGATCCAGGGCTCGGCCGTCTCGGTGGCGTACGCGCTGGTGCTGTTCGCGCTGGCGTTCCGGGGGTTCGCGCGGAAGGACGTGGTCAGCTGAGGGGGCGCCTCACGGGGTCAGCTGCAGGAAAGTCCCACGACACGCCACGACACACCGTGGCCGGGCGGGACTTTCCTGCAGTCCACCGATCAGGACGGGGTTAGGGGGCGGAGGCGGTAGGCGTATGTGTAGGTTCGGCCAGAACGCAGCAGGTACGCCTCCAGTGGTGGTGCGCCCCAGGAGTCGTTGCCGCCGACTCCCATCTGACGGTGGTTGATGCCGAGTACCGTCTCCTTGCGTCGCTTCACCTCGTGCGGGTGCCTTGGTCCGTCCAGGTCCGTCGGTGCGTGGTGCAGCGCGCTGGTCTCAAGGAGTGGTTCGCCCTCGGCCGGGTCGGCGAGCACGGTCAGGCCGCCGCCCGAGCGGTCGGCGAGCGAGAAGCGGCGTACGTCCGTCATGTTGCCGGTCTGCTGCGGCCGGACGTACGGCGCGACCTGGTCGTTCACCGTGGAGCGGTAACGGCCCACGAACGCCGACGACTTGCGGTCCTGGTAGTTCTCGTGCGGCCCACGCCCGTACCAGTCGATCCGCTCGAACCCGGCGGGCACGGTCAGCAGGGCGCCCACCATGGGTAGGTCGGGCAGCCCGGCCGCCGCCTTCAGCGTGTGCCTGACCCGCACCTCGCCGTCACCGCGCACCGTGAACACCGTGTGCCATGAGGACGGTTGCGGCTCGGTCGGGAGCGTGGAGCTCACCTCGATGGTGACCTCGCCGGGCGATGGCCGTGCGGCCTTGACCTCCGTGATCTTCGCCTTGGCGCCCGCCTCGCGCCAGGTGGCCGCCTCCTCGTGGAACTTGCGGCCGATGTCGTTGTCGGTGGGGGCGCGCCAGAAGTTGGGTACGGGGCCGCTCGCCAGCAGCGCCTTCCCCTTGACCTTGTACGAGGAGAGGGTGCCGGTCTCCTTGGACAGGACGACCTCGACGTCCCGCCCCGTGACCTTCACCTCGGTGCCGCTCTCGGTGAGTTCCAGGGCGGGCAGTGAGCCGGGCCCGGGGTCGGCGGGGGCGGGGGCGTGCCAGTCCAGGGGGAGCTGCTCGGCGGCGACGGTGTGCCCCGCCGGAGCCCAGCGGGTCTTGTGGCGCAGGGTGAAGGTGACGTCGAGCCAGTACTCGGACCCGGGTTCGAGGCGGCCCGGCTTCTTGTACGGGATGCGTACGGCCTCGGAGGTGCCCGGCGCCACATCGGGCGCGCGGAGGGTGCCGTGCTGGACCTCCTTACCGTCGCGCGTCACGCTCCAGCGCAGCTCGTACGCGTCCAGACCGCTGAAGAGGTGCTTGTTGCGGACCTTGACGGTCCCCTTCCCGAGGTTGTCGGCCGTGACGGCAAGGGGCTGGTAGACCTTCTTGATCTCCATGAGGCCGGGGTGGGGTGCGCGGGTCGACGCCACAAGACCGTTGCAGCTGAAGTTGCTGTCCGTGGGATAGCCGGGGTGCCAGTCACCGCCGTACGAGAGATAGCTGTGCCTGCGGTCGCCGGGAATGGGGAGGCTGATGTTCTGGTCGACCCAGTCCCAGACGAAACCGCCGTGCAGGTTCGGGTACTTCTCGAAGATCTCCCAGTACTCGGGCAGATTGCCGTTGCTGTTGCCCATCGCGTGCGTGTACTCGCAGAGCATGTACGGCTTGGGGTTGCCGGACTTGCCGTACTTCTCGACGTCTGCGGGCTTCGTGTACATCTCGCTGTGCACGTCGGCGACGGAGTTCATGCCCTCGTAGTGCACGGGCCGGGAGTCGTCGCGGGAGCGCACCCAGTCCGCCATCGACTTGAAGTTGTCGCCCTCGCCGGCCTCGTTGCCCAGTGACCAGGCCACCACGCAGGCGTGGTTCTTGTCGCGCTCGACCATCGAGCGGATCCGGTCCACGCAGGCGTCGGTCCAGTCGGGCAGGGAGGCGGGGAGCTTGTCGCGCACCCCGTGCGTCTCCAGGTTGGTCTCGTCGATGGCGTACAGGCCGTACTCGTCGCACAGCTCAAGCCAGCGCGGGTGGTTGGGGTAGTGCGAGGTCCGGACGGCGTTGATGTTGTGCCGCTTCATCAGCAGGACGTCCTCGACCATGACCGACTCCGGTACGGCCTGCCCGTGCTCGGGGGTCGACTCGTGCCGGTTGGTGCCGTGGAGCATGACGTGCTTGCCGTTGACCGTCCACTTGCCGGGGCCGAAGTCGACCTGGCGGAACCCGATGCGGGTCCGCTGGATGTCGGTCGTACGGCCCTTGCCGTCGGTGAGGGTGACCACGAGGGTGTAGAGATTCGGGTCCTCGGCGGACCAGAGGGCGGGCGCGTCGACATCGGTCTTCAGGGTGAGCGGCTCGTCGAATTCGGGCACGCCGGTCAGCTCCGTGCCCGGCACGGGGCGGCCCTTGGCGTCGTGGAGCCGGGCCGTGACGCGGTGCTCCGCCTTGCGCGCCTTGCCGGTCCGGTCGCGTACGACGGTGGTGACGGACAGCGTCGCGTCGCGGAACGCCGCGTCCAGATCCGTCCGTACGAAGACGTCGTGCACATGCACGAGGGGGACCGCGTACAGATACACGTCCCGGAAGATCCCGGACAGGTCGATCATGTCCTGGTCCTCCAGCCAGCTGCCGTCGGACCAGCGGTAGACCTCCACCGAGAGGGAGTTGGCGCCGGGCCGCAGATAGGGGCTGATGTCGAACTCGGCCGGGGTGTAGCTGTCCTCGCTGTAGCCGACCTTCTTGCCGTTGACCCAGACGAAGAAGGCCGACTTCACGCCCTGGAAGGAGATCAGGGTGCGCCGCCCTGACCAGTCGTCGGGGACGGTGAAGGTGCGGCGGTAGGAGCCGACGGGGTTGAAGTCCTTGGGCACGTCCGGGAAGTCGGGCTTCTCGTAGCCCTCCCACGGATATTTGATGTTGAGGTAGATCGGCTCCGGGTAGCCCTCGATCTCCCAGTTGGAGGGCACGGGGATGTGGTCCCAGCCGCTGACGTCGTAGGCGTCGGCCTCGAAGCCGGTGGGGCGCTGCTCCGGGTTCTTCGACCAGTGGAAGCGCCACTTGCCGTTCAGGGAGCGGTAGTACGGCGACTTGGTGAGTTCGCCGCGCAGGGCGTCGGCCGTGGAGGCGTACGGGACGAGCTGTGGCCTGGCGGGTTCTCTGTTGACCTGGAAGACGCGCGGGTCGGCGTTCCACTCGGGCGTCTGAGCGGCCTTCGCCTCCGCCTCCGCTGCGAAGGCCTGTTTCTGCGCTGCGAAGGCGGCCCAGCCCACGAGGGCGGTGCCGGTGGCGAGGAACGATCGACGGCTCGGCAGACGTGCGCCCATGCTGCAACTCCGAACGTAAGGCAACAAGAACCGCCAGCATCGGACGCGACCACTCAACATTCAAGACCCGTGTAGCCAGCGGAATCTGACGTTCGACGGGTCGCACGGGACCGGCGTGATCCAGCCGTCGACAGGGGCGCTCGGGATCGCTCCGGGTCGTTGTGGGTCGTTGTGGATCGCTCTGGATCGCCCAGGTGTGTCCTGCTGGTACCGGCTCGGCTCGGCTCATCCAGGATCATCACGGCTTGTTCCGGCTTGTTCCGGCTCGCTCCGGTCAGTCGCCGCAGAGCTCCCGTTCGGCCCGCACCGGGTCGTTCGGGAAGCGGAACGACGTCCGTTCCCACACCCCGGTGACATTGCGCAGGAACCGCCCCGGTGTCATCGGATCCCGCGTAGCCGCCCGCAGCTCGGCCAGCGGCCCGCAGCCGAGTGCCCGCCGGGCTGCGGCGACGTCCGCCGGGTCGAGGCCATCGGGGAGGGGGCCGCGTCCACGGTCGGCGAAGATCCACGTGTCGGGCAGCCGCTTGTCGTGGCCCACGCGGCCGTCGATGCGCTCGGAGTGGGCGGCCAGCGGATAGGCGAGGCCGATCGGATCGAGGGCGGCTCCGTTCAAGGGGACCACGGTTCCGCTGAAGCCGAGGGTGCTGTAGACGCCGGTGACGGTGGGGGAGTTGGCGGCGGCCGGGGTTCTGGCGAGGAACAGGCTCGGGGTTCCCGCGCGACCGGCGTCGCGTACGAGACGTGCGTACTCGACGTTGCCCGGATAGCCCGCGAAGTCGTGGTGGAGGGGGTGAGCGGCGGCGTTCTGCTGGACGTACACACCGCGTTCGTCCGCCACCCCGCCGGGCCCGATCCGCCCCTCGTACGGGATCCGCAGCAAGCTCGCGCAGGCCACGGCCCAGATCCCGATGCCCACCGCCGCGATGGCCCACGCGCGCGTGAGCGGCACCAGGAAGACCGGCAGGAGCATGAGCAGCAGCCCCGGCAGGAACATCCGGCCGTGCATGAAGTCGCCGCCGACCTTGATGACGTAGCCCCAGCAGAGGAGCCCCGCGACGACGGGCGCGAGCGCGGGGACGAGCGGTGCGGCGTCACGCCTCTCCGCAGCCGACGGCAGCAGGGCCGCGAGCAGGAACAGCGCGGGCATCCAGAGCAGATAGGGCCCGCCGAAGTCCACGAGGTAGTCGAACCCGCGCCCCCACAGACTCTGCGAGGCCTCCTTGGTCACGCCGGGCAGCGGCATCAGCTGTCCGTAGTACCCGATCCGGAAGATCTCGTACGCGACCGGCAGCGCGATGGCCGCTCCAAGTCCGCCGAAAGCGGTCCGCCGCGAGGGCCGCACCATCAGCCACTGCGCCCCGAGGAAGACCGCGGACACCAGCGCCAGGTCGGGCCGTACGAGCGGGCCGAGTCCGATGACCACGCAGGTGGCGGGTGAGTGCGCCCGCGAGACGAGCAGCAGCCACGCCCCCGCGATCCAGCACGTGGCGAGGCCGGTCTCCAGGCCGGAGGTGGCGAAGTCCCAGACGGGAGGCAGGGCGAGCAGGACGAGGCAGCCGAGAGGAAGGACCGCCTTGTCCGCGTACAGCCGCAGCGCCCCGAGCGAGGCGAACGCGAACCCGGCGGCGGTCAGGAGCAGCCCCCCGTACATCGCCGCCCTCGCGATGTCGATGCCCGGCAGCCCCGCAAGCACGAGCAGCCACTGCCAGAGGGTGCCGGTGGAGGACTCGGCGCGCTCGCCCGCGTTGAAGACGGGGCCGTTGCCGGCCAGGATCTGGCGGACCGTACGGACGTAGATGTGCCCGTCGTCGGACATCCAGCGCCGCTGGAACCCGGCGAACGCGATGACGCAGGCCGGGAGGAGACAGAGGACGCCGCGCCGGATACTGCGCCCGATGTCGCGGCGGCTGTTGAGCAGCCCGAGGACGGCGTCGGGCTCGCGGAGTGAGGGTTGCGTCGACGTCATGATCTTTTCATCGGCGCAGGTCAGGGGTTGCTTGAAGGATTTTCCTCGATCCGGCACCTTGGCGGAACCGGGACGGGCTCGATATCCGGCCCGCACGGCGCCTGGGGGCGGCCCAGGCGAAGCCGGTGATCGCGGCGCTCACGATGCGACGATCTCTGGCTAGGACGCCATGACGCCACGACGCGACGATCTCTGGCTACGGCGCTACGACGCCACGACTCTGGCTATGGCGCCACGAACCCACGACCTCACGGCGCCACGACCTCTGGCCACGGCGCGAGGCCCACAGCTCCAGGCCTGCGGCGCCAGGCCCACGGCGCCAGGCCCACAGCGCAAGGCCCACAGCGCCAGGGCCCCGGCTCCAGGCCCACGGCCAGCCCCCTCAGCGAATCTGCCGCCCAGAAATCGCCCGAGCGATCACAAGCCGCTGAATCTCACTCGTCCCCTCGAAGATCGTGTAGATCTTCGCGTCCCGATACATCCGCTCCACCGGATGCTCCCTGCTGTACCCCGCGCCCCCCAACACCTGCACGGCCTTCTCCGTGGCCGCCACCGCGAGCTCCCCGGCCCGCAGCTTGGACATGGAGCCCTGCCCCGCGTCGAACGACTTGTCGTTCCGCGCCATCCACGACGCCTGCCAGATCAGCAGCCGCACCGCCTCGATCTCGGTCCGCAGATCGGCGAGCGCGAAGGCGATGGACTGGTTCTCGATGATGGGGCGGCCGAAGGCGACCCGGGAGCCCGCGTAGTCGAGGGCGTACTCGTACGCGGCCCGCGCGATGCCGAGCGCCTGCGCCCCCACCGTCGGCCGGCTCACCTCGAAGGTCGCCATGGCGGCTTGCCCGCGGCCTCCGGCACCTGCCTTCGTTCCGCCTCCGGCACCCGCCTTCGCGCCGCCTCCGGAACTCGTCTTGCTCCCCTCGCGGGCCCGGGCGAGCCGGGCGTCGAGCCGTTCCTTGCCGCCGAGCAGACAGTGCCCCGGCACGCGTACGTCGTCCAGGAAGACATCCGCGGTGTGCGAGGCCCGCAGCCCCAGCTTCTTTATCTTCTTGGCGCCTTCGAGGCCCTGCGTGCCGGGCGGCACGATGAACGCCGCCTGTCCCCGCGAGCCAAGGGCCGGATCGACGGACGCGACCACCACATGGACGTTCGCGATACCGCCGTTGGTGATCCACGCCTTCTGGCCGGACAGGGTCCACTCGTCGCGTGCCTCGTCGTACGTCGCGCGGGTTCGCATCGCCGACACGTCCGAGCCCGCGTCGGGCTCGGAGACGCAGAACGCCGCGACCTTGGGCTCGTCCTCGTCACCGAAGCACTGGGGTACCCACTCGGCGAGCTGGTCGGGCGTGCCCGCGGAGAAGATCCCGGCCACCGCGAGCGACGTGCCGAACAGGGCCATCCCGATGCCCGCGTCGCCCCAGAACAGTTCCTCGTTGGCTATCTGCAGCGAGAGCCCGGTGGGGTCGCCGAACAGATCGGCCAGGGACTCGAATCCGTACAGGCCGATCTTCGCGGCCTCCTGGATGACGGGCCAGGGCGTCTCCTCGCGCTCGTCCCACTCGGCGGCCGCAGGCCGCACCACATCGGCCGCGAAGCCGTGCACCCAGCCGCGCAGGTCCCGCTGTTCCTCGGTCAGTTCGAGCGAGAAGGCCATGGTGCGGCCCCTTCCGGAAGTCGGTGTGACGGTCGGTGTGTCAGCCGACGTGTCAGTCGGTGTGCCAGTCGGCGTGTCGGGTTCGGAACGTGTGTGGGGGAGGGGAGGGGAGGGGAGGGGGAGGGGAGAGATCGGGTCAGGCCTTCGGGATGTCGAAGTAGCGGGTGAGCCCGGCGGCGAGCGCCACATCGCCCGCGACCTTGAGCTTGCGCATCATGAACATCGTCACGGGGTTGGCGTTGCCGGAGACCAGCTTGAGGAACTCGGCGTCGGCCAGGACGAGCGTGACGCGCGGCTCGGCGTTCGAGCGGCCTTCGCGGACGGTGCAGGTGCCTTCCGAGATGTCCGTCTCGTAGACCACCTCGGCCGCCTCGTCGACTCCCGTGATCTTCCAGCGGATCAGGGCCTTGAGCGTGCCCGCGGCCTCCGGCTTGAACTGTCGGCCCATCCGCCCGAACACCTCCTGCAGGACGCGGGCGCGCAGCTCGGCGTCCCGGGCGATCTCGGTGAGCTCCTTGCCGGACAGGCCCTTCACGATCTTCGCGAACTCCTCGGGGGTGACGCTCGCGAAGTCCAGACCGGCCACACCTTCCGCACCGCCGACACCGCCGACACCGTCCGTCATGGCAATCTCCTTACTCAACAGTAAACTTACTAAAGGGTAAGGTAGCCCCGAGTCTGGGAGGCTGCAAGGGTGACGGTCAACGGGAGAACTGAGGGACGGCGGAAGCGCGTTCCGCGCCAGGAGCGCGAGCAGCAGATCATCGATGTGGCGGTGGCGGTCTTCGCCAAGCGCGGCTACCACGCCGCGTCCGTGGACGAGATCGCCGAACTGGCCGGGATCTCCAAGCCGATGGTCTACCTCTACCTCGACTCGAAGGAGGGGCTCTTCCTCGCCTGCCTGCGACGCGAGGCCGACCGCCTCGTGGCCGCCTTCCAGGGCGCCGCACAGGCGGTGGGGGGCGCGCAGGCCGGTGGTGGCGCGCCGGAATTGCGCCTGCACGCGGGCCTCTCGGCGTTCTTCGCCTTCGTCGCGGAGCACCGCGACAGCTGGGTCGTCCTGCACCGCCAGGCGTCGGAACTGAGCGAGGCGATCGCGTCAGCGGTCGCCGACGCGCGGCGCGCGGTGATGGCCGAGGTCGCGGGCCTGGTCCGGGACGGCATCACGGAGAGCGCCGGTGGCTCGCAACTCGACGACGAGGACGCCGACTTCGTCGCGTACGCGCTGGTCGGCGCGGCGGACTCGCTCACCGACTGGATGAGCGGCCACCCGGGCCAGTCGCCGGAAGGCGTCACGCTGCGGCTGATGAACATGGTGTGGGTGGGGATGGGGCGGGTGCTCGAGGGCGAGGTCTGGGTGCCCGGAGAGTGACCCGGGCAGGGGCTCCGCGCATGGTTGCGCTGGGCTCCGCCCACGGTTGCACGCCGTACTCCGCCCATGGTTGCGCGCTGTACTCCGAACCGGCCTCCGCGCCGACTTCCTCACCCGAGTGAGCACTCATGTCACCGACGTGATGACCGCCTTTTGTCACCGACGTGATGGCCGCCCTTTGTCACCGAAGTGACGACCGCCTACGGCCTTCTTCGCTGCCCGCCCCATTGAACTTTCCTTACGCGTGAGTAAGTTGACCTCCCAGTAAGTACGACGTCCGCACCACGCACCACCTCCGCACCACGCACCACCTCTGCACGTCAGCTGGTAGCAGCCGCCGGGAGCCGGGAGCCGTCATGGGTGTACGCAAGGATCTGAAACGGGCACAACGCCACGGCGAGCTGGCGGAGCGCACCACGGTGGAGCTCGTCCGGGACGAGCACGGCACCGTGCGCGAGGCGCGTACCGCCCGGCTCGCGGCGAAGGCCACCGCGGGCAGCACCGCCGACATCCCCTTCACCAACGCCGCCGAGGCGCCCGACGCGATCGTCATGCGCCGCAAGCGGGGCGACCAGTGGCATCCGGTCACCGCGGCGGCCTTCGCGCGCGAAGTCACGGCCACGGCGAAGGGGCTGATGGCCGCCGGGCTCGAACCGGGCGGCCGGGTCGCCCTGATGTCCCGCACGCGGTACGAGTGGGCCGTACTGGACTTCGCGATCTGGGCGGCGGGCGGGCAGACCGTGCCCGTGTACGCGACGTCGGCGGCGGAGCAGATCGAGTGGATCGTACGGGACTCCGGCGCGACGCTGCTGGTCACGGAGACGGCGGAGAACGTGGCGACGGCCGAATCCGCGATAGGCGGCCTCGCCGAGCCGCCGCGCGTCCTCTGCGTCGACGACGCCGTTCTGAGCGAACTCGAAGCCGGTGGACGGGATCTGCCGGACGAGGAAGTGACCAAGCGAAGGTCCGCCCTCACTCCGGACTCCGTCGCCACCATCTGCTACACATCGGGCACGACAGGCAAGCCCAAGGGCTGCGTCCTGACCCACGGCAATCTGCACGCCGAGGCCGCGAACACGGTCGACCTGCTGCACCCCATCTTCCAGGAGATCACGGGCCAGGTCGCCTCCACGCTCCTCTTCCTGCCGCTCGCCCACATCCTGGGCCGCACCATCCAGATCGCCTGCATGCTCGCCCGCATCGAACTCGCCCACTGCCCGAGCATCAAGCCGGACGATCTGCGTCCCGAACTGCGCTCGTTCAAGCCGACGTTCGTCGTCGGCGTCCCGTACCTCTTCGAGAAGATCCACGACACGGGCCGCGCGACCGCGGAGAAGATCGGGCGCGGCGCGTCCTTCGACCGGGCCGAGGGGATCGCGGTGCGGTTCGGGGAGGCGTATCTGAACAAGTTCCTCGACAGGCGCGGCCCCGGCCCCTCGATCGGGCTCCGCCTCGGCTGGGCGCTGTACGAAGCGCTCGTCTACCGCCGCATCCGCAAGGAGGTCGGCGGCAGACTGCGGTACGCGATCAGCGGCGGCTCACCTCTCGACCGGCGCCTCAACCTTTTCTTCTTCGCCGCCGGGATCGTCATCTACGAGGGCTACGGCCTGACGGAGACCACGGCCGCCGCGACCATCACGCCTCCGCTGAAGCCCCGCCCGGGCACGGTGGGCCTTCCGGTGCCGGGCACGGCGGTGCGCATCGCGGACGACGGTGAGGTGCTCATCAAGGGCGGCATCGTCTTCGGCTCGTACTGGAACAACCCGGCCGCGACGGATGCCGTACTGCGGGACGAGTGGTTCGCGACCGGCGACCTGGGGGCGCTCGACGCCGACGGCTATCTCACGATCACCGGGCGCAAGAAGGACATCATCGTCACGTCCGGGGGCAAGAACGTCTCCCCGGCGATCCTGGAGGACCGGCTGCGCAGCCGGACGCCGGTCGGACAGTGCATCGTCGTCGGCGACAACCGTTCGTACGTCGGGGCGCTCATCACGTTGGACCCGGAGGCCGTCGAACACTGGCTCGCCGTACGCAAGCGCCCGAAGAACACCCCGCTCGCCGAACTGTGCCGGGATCCCAAGATGATCGCGGAGGTCCAGAAGGCGGTGGACTACGCCAACACGGCGGTGTCACGGGCCGAGTCCATCCGCAAGTTCTGCGTGATCGAGGGCGAGTTCACCGAGGACAACGGACTGCTCACTCCGTCGCTGAAGATCAAGCGGCATGCGGTGGCGGCGACGTACGAGGACGAGATCGAGGCGCTCTACGGCGAGTGAGGCGACGGGGGCATACGGGGAACCGCGCCTACCGGAGTAGAGCCCCCGAGTAGGCCCCGAGCGGGCAGGCCGCTCAGGGAGCCTCATGACGTAGAGGAAATGCGACGGTCTCCTCCGTTCTGTGCCCGGTCGGGGGAGGACGGTGGATGCAGGGCGTACCGCCCGCGCTGAGCTCCCCTCCACGGCCGGTACTGCCCGACCACGGGCGTCGGTAGCGCGGTAACGCGTCGGCGCCTGTGGGGGGGGCCTGGCGGGACGCGAACCTGTGGCCGCACGCCCGGTCGGCAGGCCACACCTGATGCGTACTTCACGACGCGGCCACTGTCATGTCACGAACGTGTCTTGAGAACGATCAAGAGGCAACTGAGGCAACCACACTGACTATCTAAGAGGGCAGAAAGCGACACAGCCGAACAGTCGCCCCGCTTGACCGCTTGACCGCTTGACCGCTTGCTCGCCCGCCCGCCCGCTCCTCAGGAGCGACACCCCCACACGAAGAGGACAGAACCAACATGCGCACTCGGAAGATCTCGGTACTGACCATGACCGCGGTGGCCCTCAGCCTGGCGCTGACGGCATGCAACAACGACGGCGCGGACAGCGGGTCCTCTTCCTCGAGCAGCTCATCGTCGTCCGCCGCGAGCACCCCGAAGTCGGACAGCTCGAAGTCCGACTCCGCGGACGGCAAGTCGTCGGGCGCGCCCGCCAAGTCCGACACGAAGTGCACGGACCAGATCGACTACGCGGGTGACTCGCGCTCCAATGCGGAGATCAACTCGATCGGTGCGGACACGGGCACGTGCCCGCCGGTCCAGAAGTCGCCGTCCGACACGAAGTGCACGGACCAGATCGACTACGCGGGTGACTCGCGTTCCAACGCGGAGATCAACTCCATCGGTGCGGACACGGGCACGTGCCCGCCGGTCCAGAAGTCCGACAAGGCGTCGGGTACGCCGAAGGACGCCGACACGAAGTGCACGGACCAGATCGACTACGCGGGTGACTCGCGTTCCAACGCCGAGATCAACTCGATCGGCGAGGACACGGGCACGTGCCCGCCGGTCAAGCAGTAGTCAATGGCTGACCGCTCCTGAAAGAAGCAGCGCCGGACCCTCCCCGCGGATGACCTGGGGGCGGTCCGGCGCTTCTTCGTTCCTGCTGGGCGCGGGTGCGGGGTGGGTTGGTGCATCCGGATGAATCTCCCCCGAGGCGCGGTCCGGAATTTTTCGGAGTTCGGCAGTCTGCGGATGTCGAGAACGTGTCACCGGCTCCGTCCCAGGGACATCAGCGGCCACCACGGGCCGTACGACGAAGAGGGAGAAACCAGCATGGCGATTCAGCGGATGGACAACGTGGGCATCGTCGTCGAGGACATGGATGCCGCCATCGCGTTCTTCGTGGAACTCGGTATGGAGCTGGAGGGCAGGGCAGAGGTCAAGGGCCCCGTCGCCGACCAGTGCACCGGACTCGATGGCGTCCACTGTGACATCGCGATGGTCCGGACCCCGGACGGTCACAGCCGGCTCGAGCTGGCGAGGTACCGCAGCCCCGCGGCGTCCGGCACCGAGCCGCGCAATCAGCCGCACAACATTCTGGGCACGCACCGCGTCATGTTCGCCGTCGACGACATCAAGGACACCGTCGCCCGCCTGCGCCCGCACGGCGCAGAACTCGTCGGCGAGATGGCCCGGTTCGAGGACAGCTACCTGCTCTGCTACGTCCGCGGCCCGGAGGGCATCATCGTCGGTCTTGCCGAACAACTCGGCTGAGGAGGACTCCGCGCTTCTGTCGACCCGCGGAAACCGGTGACAGCCGGACAGCACCCGGCCGCCCCCATGCTGACCTGGGGGCGGCCGAGCACTTACGCGTCCGCTACCCGCCACTCGCTACGTTGCCCTGACCAGCAAAAAGGCCCTCCCGGTGAGGAGGGCCGAACAAGGATGGCTGAAGCGCCCCCGGCAGGACTCGAACCTGCGGCCAAGCGCTTAGAAGGCGCCTGCTCTATCCACTGAGCTACGGGGGCCGGATGGTGGCCGGTGGCCTGGAGCCCGGGTGGGGACGAGCCGTGACCTTGCCGGGGACAAGGATAGGGCTCCCGGGTCCTTGTCCCTGGTGCTTCGCCTCCGAGGCGCTATGTGGAGGTTCAGTGAAGCGGTCCTGATAATCGCAGGCAGGTGCGAATCTCGCATCGCTTTTGGCGTCTCACGCCCCGGGTGTTGTGCACTCGTTATGCCTGCGCCCCAGTCGCCCCTTCCGTCCCATGTGTCCGATCGGCGCGCAGGTAGTGCCCATATGCTTCATAATGCCGCCAAAATTGGGCATTCTTCGCATGTGGTGACCTTGGACGTACGGCCTAAACTGCTCGACGCACTCTCCGCCCTGCGCGAGCGTGTCGCCGCCGCACGCTTTCCGCTCCCCTTGGTGGGGGCGCCACGCGCGCGTGCCAACCGCGACGAGCTCCTTGCCCAGCTCGACGACTATTTGGTGCCCCGCCTGCGGGCCCCCGAAGCACCGCTGCTCGCCGTGATCGGGGGATCCACCGGGGCGGGCAAGTCGACCCTGGTGAACTCCCTGGTCGGGCGGCAGGTCAGTGAGGCGGGGGTGCTGCGCCCGACGACTCGGACGCCCGTCCTTGTGTGCCATCCGGAGGATCATCACTGGTTCGCCGACATGCGCGTACTGCCCGACCTCACACGCGTATGGGTGCCGCGTCCTGACCCCTCGCATGCCGATGACGACGGGGACGACGGGAGCGAGGACCTGCTGCCGATCGGGCCCGACGGCGAGCGCGCGCTGCGCATCGAGACCGCGGAGACCCTGCCGCGCGGGCTCGCGCTCCTGGACGCCCCCGACGTCGACTCGCTCCTCTCCGACAACCGGATCCTCGCCGCCGAGCTGATCTCCGCGGCCGACGTCTGGGTCATGGTGACCACCGCGTCCCGGTACGCGGATGCCGTGCCCTGGCATCTGCTGCGTACCGCCAAGGAGCACGACGCCACCCTCGTCACCGTTCTCGACCGGGTGCCGCACCAGTTGGTGGCCGAGGTGTCCCGGCAGTACGGAGCGCTGCTCGACAAGGCGGGCCTCGGCGATGTGCCGCGCTTCACCGTGCCCGAGCTGCCCGAGTCCGCGGGCGGCGGCGGGCTGCTTCCGTCCACCGCCGTCGCGCCGCTGCGGGCCTGGCTCACCCACCGGTCCCAGGAGCCCACGGCCCGTGCACAGGCCATCGCGCGGACGGCGTACGGCGTCATCCAGTCCCTGAACGTGCGGGTCCCGGAGCTCGCGGGCGCCGTCGCCATGCAGTACGCGGCCGCGTTGCGGCTCACCTCCACCGTCGATGAGGCGTACGGACACGAGCACGCGCGCGTGCGGGAGCGTCTGCAGACGGGGGCCGTCCTCGCGGGCGACGCGCTCAAGCGCTGGCGCAGCTACCCCCTGGACTGCGGCGCCGGCGAGCTCCTGGAAGCCGTCGCCGAGAGCCTGGAGGCGCTGCTGCTGTGCGCGGTGACCGCCGCCGACGAGCGGATCGACGAGGCGTGGCGGCGTGAACCGGCCGCCGACGCCCCCGGGCTCGGCGACCGCGACCGGGAGGCGGAGAGCGCCGAGCACCGTATCGGGATGGCGGTTCGACGCTGGCGGCGCGTCCTGGAGGAGTACGCCGAGGAAGAGATCCGCGGACTCGACAGGATCGAGAAGAACTTCCTCCCCGACCCCGAGATGGTGGCCGCCCTGCTCGCCACGGCCCTCCTCGGCGGGGATCGCGGGCGCTCGGCGGGCGAGACGCTCGCCGAGCGGATCGGCGCCCAGGGAGCGCTCCGGCTGCGGGACCGGGGCGGATGCCTGCTCACCACCTACCTGGACAACGTCCTGGACGCGGAGCGAGAGCGACGCCTCGCCCCTCTCGACGCCCTCGACGTGAACCCCGAACCCCAGGCGGACCTGATCGCCGCGCTGTCCGTACTGCAGAAGGAGAGGTGACCGCGGTGACTGCCATCACTGATCACACCGAACACGAACGTGAGCGCGAGGGCGGGTGCGAGAAGTGCGAGAACGGGCGCCGGCACGATGAGCGTTCCGGTGGTTCCGGTGAGCGTTCCGAGGAGCCGAGAGGTCCTGAAGGGGCTGCCGGAGACGCCCGTGACGCCCATGACACCCGTGACACCCGTGACGCCCGTGACGGCTCCGAAGGCGTCTGGGACGACGGGCTGATCGCGAGGCGCGGCGGTGGCGGTGGCGGCGTGCGCGGTGGTGGCGTGCGCGGTGGTGAAGTGCACGGGATGGGAGGCGGCGCCGACGCGTACGCTCCGGCGGAGACCCCTTCCGGGGCGCCCTCCAGTACGCCGTCCGGTGCGCCCTCCAGCACCCCGCCCGGCATTTCGACCGCCTACGAAGGGCCCCTGCGCGCCCGGCTCGACGCCCTGCGCGAACTCGTCGGGCTCTCCCGAACCCGCCTCGACAGCGCCACGCTCGCCGAGGCGGGCCGGGTCCTCGACGAGGCCGCGGCCCGGCGCAGGCTCTCCGGACGGCACACCGTCGTCGCCATCGCGGGAGCCACGGGGAGCGGCAAGTCGACGCTGTTCAACGCCCTGGCCGGGGTGACGATCTCGGAGACCGGCGTCCGCCGGCCGACCACGGCGGCCCCCATCGGCTGCAGCTGGACCGACGGCGCCGCGGGGCTTCTGGACCGGCTCGGCATCCCGGGGCGGCTGCGCAGACGCCCGCTCCAGGGCCCGGACACGAGCGCGCTGGAGGGGCTCGTCCTGATCGACCTGCCCGACCACGATTCGGCGGTCGGCGAGCACCGCGCGCACGTGGACCGGATCCTCACGCTCGTCGACGCGGTCATCTGGGTCGTCGACCCCGAGAAGTACGCCGACGCGATGCTGCACGAGCGCTATCTGCGGCCCATGGCGGGGCACGCCGAGGTCACGTTCGTCGTGCTCAACCAGGTGGACCGGCTCCCGGGCGACGCCGCCGACCAGGTGCTCGACGACCTGCGGCGGCTGCTCGACGAGGACGGTATCGCCCTCGGCGAGCACGGCGAACCCGGTGCCACCGTGCTCGCCCTCTCGGCGCTGACCGGCGACGGAGTCGGTGAACTTCGGGAGTCACTCGGTCAATTCACCAAGGAGCGGGGCGCTGCCGCCCGACGGGTCTCGGCCGACCTCGACGCCGCCGCCGACAGGCTGTGGCCCGTGTACGCGGCCGGGGCGGGCGGAGGCCGGGGCGGGGCGCGGATCGGGCTCAGCGAAGAGGCGCGCGAGGAGTTCGCCGACCGGCTCGCGGACGCGGTGGGCGCGGCGGCGGCAGGGCAGGCCGCCGAGCGCGCCTGGCGCCGCCACGCGGGCAAGGCGTGCGGGACGCCCTGGCTACGGCTGTGGCGTTGGTACGAGGCCCAGCGCTCGCCGCAGAGTCTCGGCTGGCCCGTGTCGCAGGTACCGGCCGACGAGGAGGCCACGGCTCGGCAGCGCGTGGAGCACGCGGTGCGCACGGTGGCCGACGAGGCTGCTTCCGGGCTGCCCCAGCCCTGGGGGCAGGCCGTGCGGGAGGCGGCGGTGCGCGGTGCGGAAGGTCTGCCGGAGGCGCTCGACCAGCTGACGGTGACGGCCGGGGTGCCGGAGGGGAAGCCGCCGCGGCCCGGGTGGTGGCCGGTCGCGGTGCTCGCCCAGGCAGCGATGACGCTGCTCCAAGTCGTGGGCGGGCTGTGGTTGGCGGCACAGATCATCGGGGTCGCCGTACCGAACCTGGGCGTGCCGGTACTGCTGATGCTGGCCGGCATCGTGGGCGGCCCCTGCGTGGAGTGGGGGAGCCGGATGGCGGCACGGGGGCCGGCGAGACGCTACGGCCTGGACGCGGAACGACGGCTGCGGGAGGCGGCTGCCGGGTGCGGGCGGGCGAGGGTCCTGGATCCGGTGGCGGCGGAGCTGCTGCGTTACCGGGAGGTTCGGGAGCAGTACGTGCGTGTGACGGGGGCGTCGGTGGGCTGAAACGGGGGCCCGATCCTGTCCTCGGCCCTGCCCCCGATCCTGTTCTCGACCCTGCCCCCGGTCGGGTCCCGACCCTGCCCCCGGTCGGGTCCCGACCCTGCCCCCGGTCGGGTCCCGGTCGGCCCCTGTTCGGGTGAGGGAGTTTTCCACAACCGCCCGGTAGACCACAGGGCTCAGCGGCATCTCGCCGACCGGTCCACTCTGAGATCGAAGCCGCGGAACTGAAGCCGCGGGACCGACCGCCGTGGGACCGACCGCCGCGGGCGGCGGAGGCGGAGTGGATGAGGGAGGGGTTCGGCATGAACGAGACCTTGGTGACGGTGGTGGGGAACGTCGCGACGACGCCGGTGTTCCGGGAGCTGGCATCCGGGCCGGTGGCGCGGTTCCGGCTCGCGGTGACCGCGCGGTACTACGACGCCGTGCGGAACGTTTGGACGGACGGGCACACCAACTTCTTCACGGTGTGGGCGAAGCGATCGCTCGGATCGAATGTGCAGGGCTCTTTGACGATCGGTGAACCGGTGATCGTGCAGGGGAGGTTGAAGGTGCGCGACGAGGAACGGAGCGGCCAGCACTGGACCTCGGCGGACATCGACGCGATCACCGTGGGCCACGATCTCTCGCGCGGTACGGCGGCGTTCCGGCGCGTGTTCAAGGCGAACGGGTCACTGACGGAACCGGCGACGGCGCGCGAGCAGCAGCCCGATTCGATGCCCGAGCCGATGCCCGATCCGGTGCCCGAGCCAGTGGGGTGATGGGCCGACAGGGGGTGGCGACCGATGTGCGGCTTATCGGCGAATGGGTGCCGTTGATTTGTCGATAAGCCCAGTTCGGAAAGGGTGTTGGCGATAACGATTCCGAGTCGGATCAGTTATCGAACGGCAGTACTGGGGACCGTGGTCAGCCGCTTCCCTAGGATGCCGAACGTAGCTAACGGGGCAGTTGGTAGTGGATGCCACGCAGGTGGCAGGTGATTCTGCCCCTTTTCGATCTGCTGGCGGGATCACCCCCCTCGAAGTGAACGGGTCCCGTCCGGAGGGGAATTCTGTGTCTTTTGCGCGTTCTGTGTTCTCTGCGTTCTCTGCTCTCTCCGGGGGGCGTGCGTGCTCTGCGCCGTCCCGGCGGAGACGGGGCGCCGCGCGCCTCGCCGCGGTGACGCTGGCAACCGGAGCCGTCGCTGCGGGCGCGATAGCCACCGCGGTTCCCGCCGCGGCGGAAGAGGTTCCTCAGCACCGGGGCGGAGCCGTCGCGACGCTGGGCGGGCTTCAGACGTATGACCAGGCGGTCATCCGCGACAACGGGTCGAGCCAGCAGGTGCCCGCCGGACTCTTCGAGATGTCCGTGGACGGCGGCGGCACCCTGCAGACGTACTGCATCGACATCCTCAACCCCACGCAGAAGGACGCGAAGTACCAGGAGACCCCCTGGAGCGGCACTTCGCTGAACGGCAACAAGAACGCGGGCAGGATCGGCTGGATCCTGCAGAACTCCTACCCCCAGGTGAACGACCTCGCCGCGCTGGCCCACAAGGCGGGCGCGCGAGCGCTCACCGAGCAGACGGCGGCGGCCGGCACGCAGGTGGCGATCTGGCGGTACTCGGACGGCGCCGACGTGGAGGCGGCCGACCCGCAGGCCGAGAAGCTCGCGGACTACCTCTACAAGAGCGCCCGCGGTGCGGCGGAGCCCAAGGCCTCGCTGACGCTCGACCCGCCCGCGGTATCCGGGCGCGCGGGGGAGCGGCTCGGTCCGGTCACCGTGCGGACGGACGCGGGCACCGTGTCCGTGACCCCGCCCGCGGACTCGGCGGCGAGCGGAGTGAAGGTCGTCGGCAAGGACGGCAAGCCCGTCACCACCGCGGCCAACGGCAGCCAGCTGTTCTTCGACATCCCCAAGGACGCCTCGGACGGCTCGGCGACACTCGCCGTACAGGCGTCGACCACGGTGCCGGTCGGCCGGGCCTTCGCCTCAGAGACCCGGAGCCAGACGCAGATCCTCGCGGGCTCCAGCGAGTCCACGGTCTCCGCGACGGCGAGCGCCACGTGGGCCAAGGACGGTGCGATACCGGCGCTCTCCGCTGAGAAGAACTGCGCCAAGAGCGGCGTGGACATCACGGCGAGCAACAAGGGCGACGAGCCGTTCACCTTCCGCCTCATGGGCCTCAAGCACACGATCGAGGCCGACGAGTCGCGAACGGTGACGATCCCGCTGCAGGAGGACCAGCCCTACGACTTCACGATCAACGGGCCGAACGGCTTCGAGAAGCGGTTCACGGGCGTGCTCGACTGCAAGACCGAGGGCAGCACGATCGGCAACAAGACGGAGCCTGTCGCCGCCCCCAGCCCCGCATCAGCGGGCGGCACCGGCACCAGTGGCGGCGACCTCGCGGAAACGGGCGGCTCCAGCGCGACGCCGATGATCGCCGGAATAGCGGTCGCCATGGTCGTGCTCGGCGCGGCGGCGATGTTCTTCCTCCGCAAGAAGAAGGACCCGACGACCACGGCGGAGACGCCGACCGAGGACTGAGAAGCGAACCTGCCCGCGCCCGCACGGTAGTTGTGCCCCTACCGTGCGGGGCCCGGCGGTTCCCGCCGCATCAGGGGCGCCAAGGAGCACCGGCCTGCGCTGTGCCGTCTCCGTTTCCGTCTCCGCAGTTGATCACGGGGGAGGGACAGCGATGTTCAGACGATGGCCGATGGCCGTGGGCGTGAATCTGCTGCTTGGAATCCCCGGGGTGGTGCCTATCTGGCTGCTCTGGTTCCTCGCGTCGAACTGGGTGACGGGCCCCGAGCCGGAAGAGAACGACGGCATGGCGCTTTGGCTGGTGATCATCGCGCCCATCGTCGGCCTCTACACGCTGGTGTGGTGCGTCACCAACCGCGCGCTCGCTCGCCGGACCGCACTCACCGCTCGGAACTATTGGCTGCTCAGCGCAGCAGGCACGTCCTTGCCCACCGTCACGCTCATCCTGATGAGCCTGTGGCTGCACTGACTGCTTGAGCGGATGGACGTTCATCGCACCGGAGCGGCCGACGTCGACAGGTAGTGACAGGCTGGTTACCGGGGGTGCTTTTGTCGAGCCTGATCATGTAAGTAGCCCCTGACCAGCGGAGGAACCGCTAACCAGTGGCCGGAGCCGGGCCGCGTGCCGTCTGTGGGCCGTCAGGTCGCTGAGGCGACGACCGGGGCGGACTTTCGCAGGAAGACGGCGGATACGGCGGTCCGCGTCCGGGCCTCGCTGCTCGGCATCAGGTGCGTGTAGATCCGCAGAGTGAAGCCTGGGGTCCGAGTGCCCCAGGTAGACGCTCAACGCCTTGATGCTCTCACCGGCGTCCAGGAGTACCAAGGCGCAGAAGTGCCGCAGGGTGTGCATGCCGTCGTCCGGTGCGGCTGCGAAGCGCTTCTCGCCGCGCGCCTTGGGCGGAATCACGCCAGCGACGGCCAAGGCGGGCTTCCAGACCTAATCGTCGAAATAGCTGCTCCAGATGGCTTTGCCCACCGTGCTGGTGAAGATGAGTTTCCGGGTCACGAGCGGCCCGTCCGGCGTCTCCCACGGCAAGGTGACCTCGACCGGAGGGAATTGGTCCATGTGCTCACGGAAGCCTGTCGCTACGACCGGACTGAGTGGCGTTTCCCGGAGCTGCCCCGCTTGGGCGGAGCGAAGACCAGCGTGCCGTGTACGCGCTTGATCTGCTGACGGACGTGCTCCCAGCCCGTGTCGAGATCGATGTTCTCCTCAGCGAGGCCGAACACCTCTCCCTGACGGAGCCCGCAACCACCGCCCGCGTCCACGGTGGCGGCATACCGGTGGGAGTCCTGCGCGAACAGCGAACACGCGCTCCTCGGGGCAGGGATGGATCAGCCGGGGTTCGGGCTCCGGAGCCTTGACCGACTGGGCGCGGCAGGGATTCGCCCTGATCACTCCGTCATCAACAGCGGCGTTGCACAGTGACGACACCGAGTCATCGATGGCTCGACGGTACGTCGCATTCGGCACAGTTGTGCGACGCGGCGCGGCGGACGCGCTGCCCATCGAGCAGTACGCAACAGCTGTGAAGGCTCGAGGGCGGGAGGCCCAGTACGCGTTTGCGACTTCGAACTACACAGACTTCTCAGCTCCCAAAGGCGATCGTCGGCAGCCACATTCAGACCTAGCAGATATCTTCGAAGGCGAGCATTCTAGCTGTGTTTACGCTGTCGATGGTCTAACTGAAATCCTGGCGATCGACTGGGGAGTGATTACTTCGACTAGGCTGAGGAAGTCAATTTAATTCAAAGCGCATCGGAAACTCAATCCTTGTCCGACTTCGTTGCCGAGCAAGAACGCTTCGACAAGATCGGGTACGGCGAAGCCTGACGAGGGATACCGAGGGCGGGTAAATAGATCCGGACTTCTTGGAAGAGCTAAAGCAGACCTTCACTTCTGCTCGAAACCGCATCGAGGAAAATTATGGGCTGGATGGCCTTCCCCTGGTGAATTACCGGGAGTGGGGTGCTATGCATAGAAATTTCTTAGCCTTGCGCTGGGTTCTGGGCGAGGAATGGGATTCCTTGACACGTGATCGAGGCCGTTGTCGGTAGCAGTTCCAGCAGGCGACCAACGACTGCGAGGTGTCACAGGTGTGCCACAACAACGCGGTAAACCACGAACAGCGGAAGTTCTTAGCGGCTGAGAGTGCCACAGTAGGCGGGTGCCGGGCTGCAGCCGACAGCGTCATCGCCGCGGCGGCCCCGCATCTCGTCCTAAACTGCCGCGCAATTGTCAGGCGCCCAGCAGCGTGAGCACGCCACGGCCCATGGGGCCGAGCCAGCGTGCGAGCTTGCTCAAGGTTTCAATGAGGGACGATCCCGCGGACGCGAGAGCGCCTGCATCTTGGAGTCCCGCAGTAAGAGCTTCCAGGCCGCGTCCCGCCTGCTCACTGTCCGGGGTCTCACTGCGCAACGCATCTTCCACTGTCATCAACGCATGCTCAGCACTACTACGTTCGCCGGAGGTCAGCTGGAGCTGCGCGACGGAGTCTCGCAACCGGCCCACTTCGTTGATTACCGCTCCGCTCTGCTCCCCGTGGATCACTTGATCACGTCCTACAACGTTCTGGAATCCAGATCCGGTTTGGATGGGACCCTGAACGTTGCCAAAGCTGTAGCGCGCGTCCCCCATAGCAGCTCACTCTCTCCAGTAGTTGTTTCGAATAGATCGAATTTCGCGATCTTGTGCCTTTATGCGAGATGCCTTTGACGTGGCGCTTCCCATGGCCGCAAGGATTGCACCACCACCGAAAAGAGCGAACCCCGCGACTGCTACTGATACCCCTGGGATCAACTCTCGCTTAAATGGGTCCTCGAACTCTCCATCCGGACCATGGCCCGTGGCGCTGAATATGAAATACATCCAGATTCCGAAACCTATCAGCGCAATGCAAGTGCCAAATATCATCATTGCGCGTCCAAAACCTCGCCCCCGGAACAGTTCATCTATGGGATCGCCATTAGCGTCCACGCTGACCCTGTTGTCGTTTGCGTGAATCTGACTTCCATGAAATATGTGCTGATCCCGCCCCGCCAAATTCTGTCTACCGTTGCCTAGTTGGACTGGTCCGTGAACATTTCCGAATCCGTATCTCCTGCTGTCACGCACCCCGGGAGGCGGCATTGTTGTAGTGGAATCCACCGGCTTGATCGAGTAAAGCAGCACAGTTTTACCCACCCGTATACGGTCGCGGTCCGCCAGACATGCGCTGCCGAAGATCCGCTGTCCATTGACGAAAGTCCCGTTACTCGAGCCAGTGTCGGTCAGAACCACCTGATCCCCGTTGCGCCATAATTCGGCGTGGCGGCGGCTCACGCCATCGTCGTCGATTCGCACTGTGGTATTGGGAAGGCGTCCTATCTCGGTGCGTCCCTGTGGGATATAGAAGATGTGACCCGAAACCTGGCCATTCAACATCTTCAGTTGCGGCATAGACATGGAATGTGTGGACATTGATACCACCGTTCGGGTGCTGCATTGCAGCGCCCCGGGAAGGTCGTCACCCGTATCAAGCAGCCGCTCATCAGAGCATCCTCCTGAGATCCCCATTTAGCAAGAGATTGGGCATGAATCAATCTTTGATTGCGTGTCCGTGTCAGATAATCAACCAGAGTTTAGAGTGTGAACCATGTTGGCCAAGCGCCGATTGAGGCAATTGAATGGAATCATGACGGCGAAATTTTAGGATCGTTACCTGAAAACGGAACCGTCCCTGAAGAGGTGTATGTCTCTTACTCCGACGACTGGTTGCTCGGCTCCTGCACATGGATTCCGATCGCCGGTACTTCGATCACGGAGTGCGAGAGGAACACCTGTGAATCAAAATTCTGCCCACGAGCAAGCACGCAAGCAGTTCCACAAGCACCACATGCAGCAGATCGATCAACAGTGGCGTGCCCAAAATGACATGTGGCGCGTGCGTCGAAGCACGCACCATGCTGGCAGTACCAGCGGCGGAAAGAAGACCTTGGGGATTCTCCTGCTACTCCTACTGGTGGGCGGAGCCCTCTACCTGTACGCAAACCCAGAGATTCGGGCCATCGCCTGGGACAACGTTGAGAGCCTGATGCAGAATCGGTAGGGTCCGCTTTCAGCACAGTAACCCCAGCACCGCCTTCGACCAGCAACGTCCCCCGGAGACACCGGAGCGACGGCATGACCGCCCTGCCTATCCGCAGAGAGCTACGGATCAGAAGCTCGCCGACATCCACGGCTGACATCAACGACTCCGGACGGAGATGTACGTCAGCTTCCTTGTCCGGCCGTCGTGTCAGTGAGCAGTGGCAGCCGGAGCAGGCCCCGATCGAACTCCTAAATCGGGTTCAAGGTGGGATCACGGCCGAGGAGGCGGACGATGGAGTGGGTCACACTTCTAGCCACAAGTTTGGGTGCGGTGATTGGAGTCGGCTCCACTCTTCTAACAGAGCGGATTCGTGCTGCCAGATTGAGGGCAGATCGCCGTGGGACGATGCGCCACCAACTCTACGCCGACCACCTGACGGCCCTCGCACGGATAGCCGATGACATTTGGGCCTTGGGGCACAACGCTGACCGCGCCGACCTACGAGCTAAGGCGCACGGATTGTGGCGCGGTGGCGATGCCTACCCTCTTCGATACCACCTGATGATTTCAGCCCCGGCCCCCATCGTCGCGGCTTCTGCCGCCTGCTTCCGTGGCCTCCGTGACTTCAGGGACGTGGCAGATGCCGACGTAGAAGGCGGATCTGCAGAATTTGCCGAGACACAGGAGCGGTACGGGGAGGCGCTCTTCACGCTGCACAACGCGATGAGGGCCGATCTCAAGGTGGAGTGACTGCCGATCAGGATGAGTCGGGGCACGCGAAGCCGAGAATCTGCCACATGCAGCTATGTCGCCGAGTCCTGGCAGCGTGTGCGGGTTGTGCGGTCAGCGGCGCGTGAGCAGCCTCAGAGCTCCCCGTTCCGTGCGGACATGAAGGCCGTGGGTAGGCAAGGGGACTGGGAAAGTCGGACCGATGCCAAAGTCCCGGCGCCGGCCGAGGTCGCCTCGCGCCTTGGGATTGGCGAGGGTGGGCTGTGCGTCCGTACTGCGTACGAGTTCCTCGCCGACGGCAAGCCGGTTCAGCTGTCGATGAGTTGGGAGCCGTACGAGATCACCGGCGGCACTCTCGTCGTCCTTCCCGAGGGAGGCCCGCACGCCGGGGCGGGCGTCGTGAACCGCATGGCCGAGATCGGCATCACCGTCAGCCACGCCGTGGAGCAGCCGGAGCCGCGGCAGGTGACCGCCGAGGAAGCGTCACTTCTGGGTATTCAGAAGGCAGCCCTGGTTACTCACATCCGTCGGACCTACTACAGCGACGAAGGCCAGCCCGTGGAGACGGCGGACATTGTGGTGCCCGCGGCTCTCTGCGAGATCGTCTACGAGGTTCCGATCAGTCGATAGAGGGAGCCACTCGTCGCGCCCTGGCGGTGCGCCGTAATCCCCGCGACTCATCGAACCCCCGTCGCTAGGCTCCGTCCGTGAGCGAGAACGCCCTGTGCATAGCGAACTTCCGCGTCCATGTCGTGCCTGTGGTTCTGGCTCTGGCCAATCCGCCCTGGCAGCGAGACGTGTGGCTCGACCCGTCGATGTTCGAGAATCTTGATCACGTCTTTCACACGCTCTTCGATGACTTCTGCGATGCCGACGAACCCGAGCGGTACCTCGGTACCAGCCTCAGGACAGAGGAAGAGGTCGTTCTGATGGGAGAGCTCGGTGCTGCGCTGAACGCCGCCACAGCCGAGGCGCCGAACGACACCGACGCGGAGTACCTCCGGGCGACCGTCTGGCCGGACGTTGTGGCGGTGGCCGGGCGCTTGGCTCAGGTCATGGTCTCGAACGACCTGAGGGAGCTCGTTGCGTTGCAGGAAGCCGCGGGGCGAGAGCGCGGCAGCGCCGCTGATTCGGGCGCGGAGCCGGGTGCGGCGGGCGGCCATCAATGATCGTTCCTGGGTCGTCTGTGGGCCGTCCGACGTCGCTCGGCACCGACCTATAGCGACAGGCAGTGACAGATCAACTACCCAAGCAGTCGGAGAACGTCCAGCTCATGGCCCCCCGGCCATACTGGTTTCCCCCGGTAGGTGGCCGTCAGGCAAGATGGGGTGTATCTGCCCACTCACTGATTGCCGGACGGTTTCTCTTGGCTGAGTACATCTACACCATGCGCAAGACGCGCAAGGCGCACGGCGACAAGGTGATTCTTGATGACGTCACCCTGAGCTTCCTGCCTGGCGCCAAGATCGGTGTCGTGGGCCCCAACGGCGCCGGTAAGTCCACGGTGCTGAAGATCATGGCCGGGCTTGAGCAGCCGTCCAACGGTGACGCGTTCCTCGCGCCCGGGTACAGCGTCGGCATCCTCATGCAGGAGCCGCAGCTCGACGAGACGAAGACCGTCCTTGAGAACGTCCAGGACGGCGCCGCCGAGGTCATGGGAAAGCTCAAGCGCTTCAACGAGGTCGCCGAGCTCATGGCGACCGACTACTCCGACGCGCTCATGGACGAGATGGGCAAGCTCCAGGAGGACCTGGACCACGCCAACGCGTGGGACCTCGACGCCCAGCTCGAGCAGGCCATGGACGCGCTCGGCTGCCCGCCCGGCGACTGGCCCGTCACCACCCTCTCCGGTGGTGAGAAGCGCCGCGTCGCGCTCTGCAAGCTCCTCATCGAGGCGCCCGACCTGCTGCTCCTCGACGAGCCCACCAACCACCTCGACGCCGAGTCGGTGAACTGGCTGGAGCAGCACCTCTCCCAGTACGCCGGCGCCGTCGTAGCGGTCACTCACGACCGGTACTTCCTGGACAACGTCGCTCAGTGGATCCTCGAGCTCGACCGCGGTCGCGCCCACCCCTACGAGGGCAACTACTCCACGTACCTGGAGAAGAAGGCCACCCGCCTCAAGGTCGAGGGCCGCAAGGACGAGAAGCGCGCCAAGCGGCTCAAGGAAGAGCTCGAGTGGGTGCGGTCCAACGCCAAGGGGCGTCAGGCCAAGTCCAAGGCTCGCCTTGCCCGTTACGAGGAAATGGCCGCCGAGGCCGACAAGATGCGGAAGCTGGACTTCGAGGAGATCCAGATTCCGCCGGGCCCGCGGCTCGGTTCGATCGTCGTCGAGGTCGAGAACCTCTCCAAGGCCTTCGGCGACAAGGTGCTTGTCGATGACCTGAGCTTCTCGCTGCCGCGCAACGGCATCGTCGGCATCATCGGTCCGAACGGCGCGGGCAAGACCACGCTGTTCAAGATGATCCAGGGCCTGGAGCAGCCGGACTCCGGCAGCATCAAGGTCGGCGACACGGTCAAGGTCAGTTACGTCGACCAGGGCCGTGCCAACATCGATCCCAAGAAGACCCTTTGGGCCGTCGTGAGCGACGAGCTCGACTACATCAACGTCGGTCAGGTCGAGATGCCCTCGCGGGCGTATGTCTCCGCCTTCGGGTTCAAGGGCCCGGACCAGCAGAAGCCTGCCGGGGTGCTCTCCGGTGGTGAGCGCAACCGCCTCAACCTGGCGCTGACCCTCAAGGAGGGCGGCAACCTGCTCCTCCTCGACGAACCGACGAACGACCTCGACGTCGAGACCCTGTCGTCGCTCGAGAACGCCCTCCTGGAGTTCCCCGGTGCGGCCGTGGTCATCTCCCACGACCGGTGGTTCCTCGACAGGGTCGCCACGCACATCCTTGCCTACGAGGGTGACTCCAGCTGGTACTGGTTCGAGGGCAACTTCGAGTCGTACGAGAAGAACAAGATCGAGCGCCTCGGTGCCGACGCGGCCCGTCCGCACCGCGCCACCTACAAGAAGCTCACCCGAGGCTGAGGCTGAGACTGACATGAGTCGGCATATCTACAGTTGCCCCCTCCGGTGGTCGGACATGGATGCCTTCGGGCACGTCAACAACGTCGTCTTCTTGCGGTACTTGGAAGAGGCGCGGATCGACTTCATGTTCCGCCTCGCGCCGGGGGACGGCAGCCCGTCGTTCTCGGGCGGGTCCGTCGTGGCCCGCCATGAGATCGACTACGTACGGCCGTTGGTCCATCGGCACTCGCCGGTGACCATCGAGTCGTGGGTGACGAAGATAAGCGCTGCCTCGCTCACCATCTCGTACGAGGTCAAGGACCCCGAGCAGGTGTATGTGCGGGCCACGACGGTGGTCGTCCCGTTCAACCTGGAGGCGCAGCGCCCTCGGCGGATCACCGCCGAGGAGAAGGCCATGCTCCTGACGTACATGGACGACGACGGCGATGTCGCCGGAAGCCCGGAGGCGCTCGTCGCATGACGGCGCAGCTGCACTTCGCCGACGCCGGGGAGGCGGGGGATCTCGCCGCCTTCCTGGCCCGGCTCATCCACTACGACAAGGCGGCCGCGGTCCGGTTGCAGGCGGCGGGCGACACGCTCGCCGTGTTCGGCCGGCCGCCGTCGTTCGAAGTGCTCGCCATCCGTACGGCCCGGCTCGCGAAGCCGTACGAGGACGGGCTCGACTCCTCGCTCGACGTCACCGTCTCCGCCGGTGAACTCCTCGAATCCGTGGGGGAGTCCGCCGAATCCGCCGAATCCGGCGAATCCGCCCGATCGGCGGGCGCGGCCGTTGTACCGGGGGCCGTCACCGGGCCGCCCTGGGCCGGGATTCTGCCGCCACGCGGCGGCTGGCAGTCGGAGCAGGGACTTCCGCCGGTGGACGCGGTGCGCGGACTCGTGGCGGCGGCCGTCGCCGAATTCAAGTCCCGCGTCGAAGAGTTGCCGCACGAGCGGCGGGTCCGGGCCGAGCTCGACCAAGTGGGGCGGGAGATCTGGTCCCGGACCATCGGGGACACGGGCCTGCCCGTACGGGCCGCGCATGCCGCGCAGGCCCTGGGGTTCTTGCGAGGGGATTCGTTCGACCTGCTGTCTTCCGGGGCGTGGCTGCGGCTGCGTACGGACTACGGGTCCATCGCCGTACGCCGGGCCGGAGTCGGCGGGCTTTCCGTGACACCGGCCTAGCCGGTGCCGTGACGGGCCTCTCAGAGGTCGAGGGTCAGCCGGGGAGACCGGGCCCGGGACACGCACGCGTACATCCTGCCCTCGGGGGCGCCGATGTCGTCCCGGTGCTCCGGTGCGCCGTCCAGGACGGTGACTTCGCAGCTGCCGCACACGCCTTCGCGGCAGCCTGACGGGAGTTGGAGTCCGGCGTGGGCGAGGGCGTCCAGGAGTGACTCGTCGGGCGGTACGGCGACGGTCTTCCCCGATCGGGTGCAGACCGCCTCGAAGGCGGTGTCCGGGCCGAACGTTCGGGCCACCGGCTGGAACCGTTCCGCGTGCAGCCGCTCGGCGGGGAACGCCGCCTCGGCCGCCGCCAGCATGGCCGCTGGGCCGCAGCAGTAGACGAGGGTGTCTGTCTCCAGCGTGGCCGCGAGGGCGTCGAAGTCCGGTCTGCCTTGACCTTTGGTCTCGGTCTCGGTCTTGGGCTTGGGTTTGGGCTTGGTCTCCATGATTTGTACCCGGTCACCGTACGAGCTGCGCAGTTCGTCGGCGAAAGGCATGCTGTCCGCCGACTGCCCCACGTACAGCAGGGTCGCCGGAAGTCCCGCGGACGCCACCGCGCGCAGCATCGGCAGCAAGGGCGTGATCCCGATCCCGCCCGCGAGGAACAGGTAGCTCGGTGCGGGGACGAGCGGGAAGTGGTTGCGGGGCAGGGAGACGTCGAGGGCGCGGCCCGGGCGCAGGAAACGGTGGACGTACTCCGAGCCGCCCCGGCTGAGCGGGTCGTAGCGAACGGCGACGCGGTAGGCATCGCGGTCGGCGGGGTTCCCGCACAACGAGTACTGCCGCGTCAGCCAGTTGGGCAGGGACAGGTCGATGTGGGCGCCGGGGTCCCAGGGCGCGAGATCTCCGGTGGCGGTGCGCAGGGTGAGGGCTACGACGTCCTCGGCGACCCGGTCGATGTGGTCGACGACAGTCTGTTGCATCGGTGATTCCCTTGTCGGACTGCGAGGCTGCGAGGCTGCGAGGCTGCGAGGCTGCGAAGCTGTGAGGTCTGGTCAGTAGAGCTTTCGGTAGCCGTCCTCCAGGGACTGTTCGAGCAGCCTCGGGTCCACGTCGACGCCGAACTGCGCCGCCGCGATCTCACCGAACGACGGCATCTCCTCCGCGAGCGCCTGGCTTGCCGGGTCCCACAGCCGGGAGCGGATCAGGGCGCGCCCGCAGTGGAAGTACGCCTCGGCCACCTCGACGACGATCGCCAGCTCCGGCTGCTTGGCCTCGGTACGCATCCGGACCAGCACATCGGGTTCGTCGGTGACGTAGCCGCTGCCGTTGACGCGCAGGACCTCCCGCATGCCGGGGACGAAGAAGCACAGGCCGACGCCGTCGTTCTCGGCGAGGTTGCGGAAGGAGTCGGCGATCTTGTTGCCGGGGCGGTCGGGGAGGGCGATGGTCTGCTCGTCGAGGACCTTCACGAAGCCGGGGTAGTCGCCGCGGGGCGAGCAGTCGGCGCGTCCGGCCGCGTCCGCCGTGGCCATCGTCAGGAACGGCGAGTGGGCGATGAAGTAGCGGAAGTAGTCGTCGATGCGGTCCTTCAGCTTCGCTTTGACCATCGCGTCCGGCTGTCCGAGCCGTGCAAGCACCTCCTGCGGGGAGACCCTGCGAGGGCGCGTGGGGGCGGTGGGGTCGATAGGGGAAGTGGGGGCAGTGGGGGCATGCGTCATGGTGCCTTCCTTCGGCTCATCGCCGCAGTTCATGGCACTATTGTGAGCAATTACTCAGGTCGTGCGCTACTCGCTTTCACGGCCCCTCGCAGGAGGTGTCATGACGGCCGACCGCCGTGGACTTCAGCCACGTAAACAGCCCCGCCAGGTCCGGGCCGAGCTGACCCGGCAGCGCATCCTCGACGCCGCTGCTCGCGTTTTCGCCGAGTACGGGTATGCGGCGGGGACCACCAATCGGATCGCGGAGCGGGCCCGGGTCTCGATCGGTTCGCTGTATCAGTACTACCCGAACAAGGATGCGATCCTGGTCGAGTTGCTGACCCGGCATCTCGACGCCGGGATGGCCGCGGCCCCGCTGGACCAGGACGACCTGCTGCCGGAGTCCATCGAGGGCATCATGCGCTTCTACGTGCGCAGCGCGATCGAGAACCACCGCGAGGACCCGCAGTTGCTCCGCGTGATGATGGAACAGGGGCCCCGCGCGCCGGAGTTGCTGGAGCGGGTCGCGGACAGCGAGCGGAGACGGATCGCCTACGCCCGCAGGCTGCTCCGGAACCATCCGGAGGTGCGGGTCGCGGACGTCGACATCGCCGCCCGGCTCGTCGTCTCCACGGTGGAGATGGTGGTGCACCGGGTGATGGCCGGGTCCGGGTCCGGGTCCGGGGCGGGGGCTGATTCCGGATCTGATTCTGGGGCCGGGGCCGAGTCCGGGTCCGGCCAGGTCGACATCGTGCGGTTCGAGGACGAACTCGTCACCATGCTCACCCGCTACCTGAGCGCACCCGCCGTCTGACGGGTGACCCAGCCCCGCATGCGTCAGCCCTCGGTGTTGACCATGGACGCCGCCGCGTACGTCATGTAGTTCCACAGGGTCCGCTCATGTTCCTCGGAGAGCTTCAGCTCCTCGACGGCGGCCCGCATGTGCTTCAGCCAGGCGTCGTGTGCGGCCCTGTCGACGGTGAACGGGGCGTGCCGCATGCGCAGCCGGGGGTGGCCGCGGTTGTCGCTGTACGTGCGGGGGCCGCCCCAGTACTGCATGAGGAACAGCGCGAGGCGCTCCTCGGCGGGGCCCAGATCCTCCTCCGGGTACATCGGTCGCAGCAGCGGATCCTCCGCGACCCCTTGGTAGAAGTGGTGCACCAGGCGCCTGAAGGTCTCCTCGCCGCCGACCTGTTCGTAGAAGGTCTGCTCCTGAAGCGTGCCGCGCGGGATCTCTATCACACGGTCCATGGTCTCAGACGGGGCGGCCGAGGACGGAAGACTTAGGACCGATCTCCTGCGGATCGGTACGTCCTGCCGCTCGCGTCGCAGGCCGTGCCGCAGCACAGTGGCTCTATGGGACCCACAGTCGACCCCCTTCTCGCCGCGGAGGCCGCAACCGCTCTGGTCCGTGAGGTCGAGGCCAGCGGTGCCTGGACGCGGGACCCGGAGCTGCGTACGGCGTTCGAACAGGTTCCGCGGCACCTGTTCGTGCCGTACTACTACGTCACCTCGCCGGGCGGCGGCTATGAACGCCTGTGGGGCGAGGACCCCGATCCCGTACGCCGGGCGCGCTGGCTGCGAGGGGCCTACGCGGACGCCCCGCTCGCCACCCGCGTACGCGACGGAGAGCTGCTCTCGTCCAGCAGCCAGCCCTCCCTGATGGCGAAGATGCTGGACGAGCTGGATCTGCGCGACGGGGACTGCGACGTCCTGGAGATCGGCGCGGGCACCGGCTACAACGCCGCCCTGCTCGCCCACCGGCTCGGCGACGAGCACGTCACCACCGTCGACCTGGACCCGGAGATCACCGAGTCCGCGCGGCGGCATCTCACGGCCGCCGGATACCACCCGGCCGTCGTCACCGGCGACGGCACCGCGGGGTGCCCCCGGCGCGCTCCGTACGACCGGATCATCGCGACCTGCACCCTGAACTCCGTACCGCGCCCCTGGCTGGCCCAGAGCCGCCCCGGCGCCCGCATCCTGGCCCCGCTGGCCACCGGCCTGATCGCGCTGACGGTGCGGGACGCCGAGCACGCCGAGGGCCGCTTCCTGCACACCCCCGCGTACTTCGTGCCGCTGCGGGGCGGCAGCGGAAGAGCCCCGCACGAGCAGCACCTCGGGGGGCTGCCGCGCGGGGCTCTACAGAACCAGCTCTTCCGCTTCTTGCTCGAACTGACCGAAGGCAGTCTCGACCCCTACGAAGCACTCGCCCTGTGGGAGCGCGAGGGGCGGCCGGTGCGCGAGCGCTTCGGGGTAACCGTCAGCGGACCGCACGAGTGGGCCTGGCTCGACGACCCCGAAGGGCCGTACGCCTGGCCACTCGCCTGAACCCGCGTCGAGCGATCCTCAGCTGTGCCGGATCGTGATCGTCGTCCAGGCGCCCACGTGCACCCGGTCGCCGTCCTGAAGCGGCACAGGGACGAACGGCTGGATGGGCTCCTCGCCGTTGTTGACCGTGGTGCCGTTCGTCGAGTTCTGGTCGACGACCGCCCAGGTGCCGTCCGGCTGCTGGACCAGGACCGCGTGCTGGTGCGATACGCCCGGGTCCTCCGGCGGCACCGACAGGTCGATGTCCGGGGTGTCTCCGGTGGAGTGCCGACGGCGGCCGATGGTGATCTGGTTGCCGGCCAGCGGGCGCTGCTGCTCGGGCGAGTACGCGGGCAGGTTCAGGCCCGACGCCTCGGGACCGCTGCGGTGCATCATCGCCATGAAGTACTCACGGTCGGGGCCGATCGTCGCCGACCAGGTGACCGTGCCGGTGCCGGGACCGGGAACCGCCTGGAAGCCCGGAGGGCCCTGCGGTGCCTGCGTCTGCTGCGGCGGCTGGCCCGGCTGCGGCTGCCGGACCCACTCGCCCTGCTCGGGAGCCTGCGGAGCGCCACCCGGAGCTCCGGGCGCCGCAGCGCCGGGACCCGGAGCGGCCGACGACGGCGGCGAGATCACCCAGTCGTCGTCACCGCCACCGAAGGGCGGGCCGCCAGGACCGGACTGACCAGGGCCGCCAGAACCGGGCTGACCAGGACCAGGCTGTCCAGGACCGCCAGGACCAGGCTGCTGCGGAGGCGCCGGAGCCCCCGTCTCCTGCGGAAACGCGGGCGGCGCCGGCGGACCCTGCTGCTGGAACCCCTGCGGAGGCTGCCCGTGCTGACCGGGCTGCCCCTGCTGACCGGGCTGCCCCGACTGCTCACCACCGCTGTACGGCGGCGGCACCTGTCCGGGCGGGTTGCCGTTGCCGTACGGCGAAGGCGCGGACGGCGGAGGTACCTGACCGGAAGACGGGTTGCCGTTGCCGAACGGCGGGATCGGCTCGGCGGGCCGGTTCATCTGCGAGGGCCGCGAACCCTGGTACCCGAACGGGTCCTGGCCCGGCTGCGTGCCGGGGGGCTGCTGGGACTGCTGGGGCTGCTGGAACTGCTGTGCCGGGTTCGACACGGGCGGGTGCGGGGCGGCCGGGGTGTACGAGGTCGCCGTGTTCGTCAGGAAGTTCCAGCGGCACTCTTCGCAGAACGGTGCGTTCGCCTCGCGGGGCGTGCGGCACTGCGGGCAGAGCTGCGGCTCGGCGGGCTGGTCCGGCACGGCCGACAGGTGCGGGCGGCCGGGGGCCTGCTGAGGGTAGCCGTATCCGGCGTCCTGGCCGGGGCCGGGGCTGGGCGGCGGATAGCCGTACCCGGCGTTCTGGCCGGGTCCGGGCGGCGGCGGATAGCCGTATCCGGGAGCGGCCGGTGGCGGCGGCGGGGGCGGCGGCACGGCACCGGCCATGCGGTGACCGCAGACCTCGCACCAGTCGTCGGAACCCGACTGGTGTCCGTTCGGGCAGGTCGGCATGTCGGCGCTTCCCCCTCTCCTTCTCCGGCCCTGGGGCCGTACGTGCTGCTGTGGACCCACTCACTGTGGACCCACTTGCTGTGGAGCCACTGAATGAGTACCGATGAGTATGGGACGTGCTACTTCTTCACGCGAACAGTCTTCGTGGACCGCGTCTCGAGAGTCATCTCGTCGGCCTCGGCGACCCTCGCCTTCAATCGAACAGTACCTGCCACGGCATCGACCACGTCGACCACCTTCGAAAGCAGCTTCGCGGTGTCCTCGTTGCCCGAGGCGCTCGCGAGCTGAACGGCACGGCCCAGTTTGGCCGTCGCTCCGTCCATATCTCCCGACTTGCGCGCATCGAGGCCCTGTTGGATCACTTGTGCCAGTTCCGCCTGGCCGGTGTAGTGCGCCACCTGCGGATTGATCGACGTGGAAGCGGACATGTCATCCGTCCACACGGCCCGCACCAGGCCCTGCGAGAGCGTCTGGGCGCTGCCGTCCGGCTGCGGCACGATCAGTGAGACGCGGGCCGCGAGCATCTCCTGGCCGAGCTCGGCGTTCGGCACCTCGACACAGATGTGGTAATCGCGGGATTCGTCACCCCAGGACCCGGTGGGATAGTCGCCCGCGCGCGGTCCTGCCTCCGTGCGACGCCCCGTCAATTCCTCGACCGTGGGCGCCACTTGCTTGACGAACTTGATCTCCGCGCCCATCGGTGTCCACACCCGCAGGCTGACGTCGGCGACCTCCTTGCCCATCGCTGTCTCCATCATCCGCGTGAAGTCGGCGGAGAGGCCCGCGGGGTCGGCGACGATGTCGGCGGTGCCGAGGAGCGCGGAGGCGATGCCGGTGACCTCCTTGACCTCCCAGTCGGTGCCGACACCGCGGGCGTCGCAGGTGAAGCGGCCCGCGCAGGCGTCGAGGGAGGCCTGGAGGTCCTCGGGCGACTCGTGTTCGTTGCGGCCGTCCGTCAGGACGATTCCGTGCCGGATCGAGACATCGGCCGAGGAGAGCAGCCGGTCGGCAAGGCGCAGCCAGGTGCCGATCGCCGTGCCGCCGCCCGCGCTGAGCTTGCGCAGGGCCTGCTTGGCCTGTCCCCGGGTCTGCGCGTCCGCGACCGCCAGGCGGCCGTTGCCCGGGTAGACCTCTTTGGCGACATGGGTGCCGCCGATCACCGCGAAGTGGACTCCGTCACGTACGGCGTCGATCGCGGCGGACGTGGCGTCACGGGCGCCGCGCATCTTCGTCGGCGGGTAGTCCATCGATCCCGAACAGTCGACCATGATCGCCACGGCCGCGTCCGGGGTCTGCCCCGCCGAGTAGAGGTGCGGAGCGCTCGCCGCGGCTCCCACTGTGCCGCCGCCGGTCGAGGTGACCGTGGCGATGGCGTTGACCTCGCGGGCGCCCTCCGCCATGTACTCGTTCTGGTACACGTCGACCGAGAACTGCGGCACGTTCGACTTCGAGAAATTGGCCATGGAATTCTGCTCCCCCTAAATGTTCCCACCGGCTTCCCCAAGCCGGTGGGTGACAAGTACGCGCGGTCGGCACCCGTTTCGAACGTGTGGTCGGCACCCGTCGCGGGGACCTCCGCTAGGCGGATCCTGCCCCTTGCGGCACCACACGGAACGGCAGAATCGCCACTGTTACGTTGTCGTGGCCCCCGCCGTCCAGTGCGTGGCCGACCAGAACCTGTGCGCTGTGCAGCGGGCGCACGGCGGAATCGACCGGCACGGCCCGCGCCATCTCCTCCACCGCTTCCGCGTAGTTCCAGAGCCCGTCCGTGCATACCACCACTACACCCGCACGGTCCGGCTTGAAGGAAGCGGTGTGCGGCTCCAGTTCGTACGCGTCGGCGCCGAGCCAGCCCGTGATGGCGTGCGCGCGCTCGTCGGCGTACGCCTCCGCCTCGTTCATCAGGCCCGCGGCCACCATCTGCGCGGCCCACGAGTCGTCCTCGGTGAGCCGGACGGTCGGGCCGCTGCGGTCGTCGGGGACCCAGTAGGCGCGGCTGTCGCCGACCCAGCCGACGACCAGGAGGCCACCGGCGATGATCGAGCCGACCAGGGTGCACGCGGGGGCGTTCTGGTGAGGGGAGTGCTCCCTGGCCTGAGTGGGCTCCGCGGCGAGGGCGTTGACGGCGTCGGCCGCCGAGAGGATCGCGTCGTGCATGGCCTGCTGCGGGTGCGTACCGCGCGGCAGGGCGTCCAGGAGCGACTCGTTGGCCGCGCGGGACGCGGCGAGCGATGCCTCGTCGGGGCGGGTCGCGGACGAGACACCGTCGCAGACGATCGCGACGACGGCGGGGGAACCGTCCGGCAGCGCGGCCGACGAGATCGCGAACGCGTCCTCGTTGCGGTGGTGGCGCAGGCCCCGGTCGCTGACCGCGGCGACCGCGTCGAGCTCCTGCTCCATGTGGTCGCGCTCGCGGGGCTGGGCGTGCCCGCAGTTCTCGCAGTAGCCGTCGGGGTCGACGCGGCCCGAACGGCACGCCACGCAGAGCTTGGTGCCCGCGGGCGGCGTGGGCTCGGAGAGGACCGTCCGGGGATCGGCGGGCTCGGCGGGCGTGGCGGGCGCGGCCTCCGGTGCGGCGCCGGGGGCGGGCAGGGGGTACTCGTCCGGCTCGGAGGGCTGCCCGGCGGACTGCGCGGCGGACTGCGTGACGGACTGCTCGGCGGGCCGCTCGAAGGGAGCGTCCGTCCGTACGTCCCGTGCGCCCAGCGCCTCCCCCGCGTTCGGGGAGAACTCGCCGCCCGACGACTCCGTGACCGGCAGGTCGGTGGGCAGGTGCGCGGGCACCGGCATGTCGGAGCTGTCCACGTCCGGGGCGATGGGCCACTGCGACGACGCGTCGGCCCGCGGCGCGGGCGACGAGCCGTTCATCGCGACGGTGGGGCGGTCGTCCGACCCGGCCGGCCGCGCCGACAGGTCGAACCCGCACGCGCCGCAGAACAGGTCACCCGATTCCAGCGGCTCCTGGCAGCCGGGGCACGTGGAACCTGCTGCCCCGGCAGTCTGCTGGTGAATCTGCGACATCTTCACACCCACGTCCGAGGGCGGAAACGGTTGGCCCGCTCCACCAGTTCGATCCTTTCCTCGCCACCCTGTGCGAGCCGGGCAAGCGTTCGGTAAGAGCGCTCAAGGCCGTAGCGGAGGCCGCGCTCGTCCAGATCGTTGCCGAGCAGCACGGTCCGCGAACCGCTTGCCGGTGCAGCGGGTGCTGTCGGCGGAGCGGACGCGTGACCAGAGTGCCTACCGGAGAGTACCCAGTCCAACGCGGTGCCAAGGACCTCGGTGGAGAGTCGCTCGCGGCGCACCGCGTCGAGGCCGAAGCCCGCGAGGGCCTCCACCTGGCCCGCCGCGGCCGTCAGGTCGTCCAGGACGTCGAGGAAGGGCGCGCCGGGCGACGGCGCGGTGTCCAACGTCATACGGTGCCGCAGCCTCGCCCGCACCGCCGCGACGCGGGCCGCGGTGTAGTGGATGGAGGACTCGGGCACCGACTCCAGGGTGCGCACGGCGCCGCGCCGGTCGTCCGACGCGAGCTGTACGCGGGCCAGGCCGAACGCGGCGCTGACATAGCTCGGGTCGGTGGCCCACACGAGGCGGTAGTACTCGGCCGCGTTGTCCAGCTGCTCCAGGACCTCGGCGCAGACCCCGAGGGCCAGCTTGGGCGCGGGCTCGCCGGGGAACGCGTCGTACACGGCGTCGAAGGACAGCGCCGCGTTCTCGTGGTCGCCGATCGCCAGCGAGGCGATGCCGCGGTACCAGACCACCCGCCAGTCGTCCGGATGCCGTACCTCCAAGTCGGCCAAGGCCTGCGCCGCGGGCTTGAGTTCTCCCATCGCCAGGCGGGCCCGGAGCCCGCGCAGCTGGAGTTCCACGGAGTCGGTGGTCGCGGCCCCGAGCGCGGTGATCAGCTCGGCGGGCGCGGACGTCATGAGCCCGGCGAGGAACCCGGCGTTCGGGTCGTTCGGGTCGACGCGCGGCACCGGCAGGGCGAGGGCCGTCGCGGGGGCGTCGAGAGAGCGGACGATCCGGGCGGTCGGGGCGGCCGGAGGCACGGGCGGCGCGATCGCCGGGGTGCCGTTGCCCTGGATCTGGCCGTTACCCGGGCCATGGCCGTTGCCCGCCGCCAGTTCAGGGCGGCCCTTCCTGCGGCCCGTCGGCAGCACGCGTACCCCGAAGTGCGAGACGTCCCCGGTCAGCTCCGCGAACAGCTCCGTGTCCGTGACCTTCACCTCGGGCCCGAACAGCGTGGAGAGCGCGGGGCGCGGCCGACCCGTCTGGAGGGCCACGACCTCCCTCAGCACCCCCGTGAGCTGCTCCGCCATCTCCTGCGCGGAGGCGAACCTGCGGGCGGGGTCAGGGTCGGTGGCGCGCACGAGGAGGCGGTAGAACGACTCGTACTTACGGAAGACCTCGATGTTGTCGGGGTCCGGCAGGGAGTCCACGAAGACGTTCGTGTACCCCTGGAAGTCGAAGGTGAGCACGGCCAGGGTGCGCGCGACCGTATAGAGGTCGGAGGCCACCGACGGGCCGAGCTCGGCCACTTCGGGGCCTTGGTAGCCGACCGTGCCGTAGATCGCCGACTCGTCGTCGTCCATGCGGCGGACCGCGCCCATGTCGATCAGCTTGAGCTGGTCCTCGGTCTGGATCGCGTTGTCGACCTTGAAGTCGCAGTACAGGAGATTGCGGCTGTGCAGGTGTCCGAGGGCTTCGAGCGCCTCGATGCCGAACGCGCAGGCCTGTTCGACCGGCAGCGGGTCGCGCTTGCCCTGCGGCGTACGGCGTTCGTTGGCGATCTCCTTGAGGGACTTGCCGCCGACGTACTCCATGACGATGTAGCCGTCCATGGAGCCCGTGCGCTGGTCGAGGTGCTCGACGAAGTTGTAGATGCGCACGATGTTGCTGTGCTCGATCTCGGCGAGGAAGCGGCGCTCGGAGATCGCGGCGGCCATCGCGTCCTGGTCGCCCGTGTCGAGCAGGCCCTTGAGGACCACCCAGCGGTCGGAGACCGCTCGGTCGACGGCGAGATAGACCCAGCCGAGCCCGCCGTGCGCCAGACAGCCCACGACCTCGTACTGACCGTGCACGATGTCGCCGGTGGCCAGCTTCGGCACGAACGAGTACGGGTGGCCGCACTTGGTGCAGAACCCCTCGGTGCGGCCGGGGCGCTCACCGCGGGCGCGGCCCACCGGAGCACCGCAGTCGGAGCGCGAGCAGAATCGCTTCCGCTCGGGAACCTCGGGGTTCTCCTGCACCGCCTGGCGAGGGTCGGGGCGCGGCACCTCGGGCACGAGGACCAGGCCCACGCCCAGCCTGCTGCGGGCCGACGAACTGGCCGCCGCGCCGGAGCTGCGCACCGAGACCGACCGGGACGTCGAGGCGCCGGACAGCGAGCGCGAGAGGCGCCCCGACACCGACCTGCGCGAGGACTGCGAGCGCGCCGAGCGGGACGAGGCGCGGGAGCTGGACCGGGAGCTGCTGCTGCCCGAGCCCTTTGCGCCGCCGGTGATGCCGGTCGGGGGAGAGGACACCATGCCCGTCGGTGAGACGACCGGGGCCAGGCCGCAGGTGTCGCAGTACAGCTCGCCGCCGCCCACGTCCTCGTACGACCCTGTGCATCCGGGTCGCTGGCACTTCCGCTGCTCACTCATGCTTCCCCCCTCCGGTCGGTGGGTGCGCCCTGTTGCGGCACCCTCGGTGCTAGGACTTCGGCCGCCGCCTGCTGGTAGCGGAGCACGGCCTGTTCGGCGACGCGCAGATCGCAGGGCGCGCTCCAGAGCATCCGGCGCGCCGCGTCGTACCGCTCGACGAGGAAGGGGTCCTCCGCGTGACCGAGCCGCGCGACCTTCGCCTTGTACGCGTCCAGGCGCCCGCGCAGCTCCGCACGGACCGCGAGGGGCTGCGTGACGGCGCTCAACGACTCCCGGGCCCGTAGGAGTTCGTCCTCCGCCTTCTGCTCAAGTGACTCCAGGAGCGGGGAGAGGCGGTGCCACTGGGCGTGCCTGCGGTAGTCGGACGCCATGGCCAGCTGCTCCTGCAGCGCGGTCGACGGGCCGCTGACGGCGGGCACTTCGGACGCGGCGATCTTGGCGAGGACCTCGCCGCGCGCCGAGCGGGCCTCGGCCAGGGTGCGGTCCGCGCGCGAGAGCACGTCACGCAGCCTGCCGAGCCGCAGCTCCGCGTCCTGCCGGACGGTGAGCACGGCGTCGATCTCACGGCGTACGTCCTCAAGGGCGCGGGCCTCGCGGTCGTACCGCTCGGTGTGCGGGCGTCCGCCGCCGGGGGCCGAACTGCCCTTCGTGGGCTGCCAGAAGGCCAGCGGGTCGGACACCACCTGCTCGCGCAGGCGCGTCAGCTCCGCCGTGATCCGCTCCAGGTCGTCGCCCGCCGGATGCTCGCCCGGGCGTACGCCCACGGAGTGCGCGAGCTGGCGGGTGCGGTGCAGCTCGGCGGCCAGGAGGTCTATCCGGGCGGGCAGCGCGGACCAGACCGCGTCGGCGGCGACGACCATGTCGAGCGAGTGCGCGTACAGGTCGTTCATCCGTGCGACGAGCTCGATGAGGGTGAAGCGTTCGGTGAGCTTGGCGGGACCGGTGATCGAGGCCGACGGCGCGGGGGCGGCGCCGCCGGCGACGGTGATGCTCTCACCGCGCAGCAGCTCGGTCAGCTCCACCAGGTCGTCCCTGTTGGGCCATCGTCTGCGGAGCCGCACGTCGTGCGCGGTGCGCAGGGCGGCGGCGTACGCGTCGAAGTACGCCCACAGGAGGGTGATCTGCTGTTCGGTGGACTGCCAGCGCTCCTGTGTGGTGCCGGTGAGACCGGCGCCTTCGAGGAGTCGGCGGCCCGCGTGATCCTGAAGGGCGAGGAGCGAGGTCTCGATCGCCTCGTGCTCGGCGTCGAGCCGCGCCAGCGCACGGTCCACCTCGTCCCGGTCCATCACAGGACCGGGGGGTCCCGCGACGCTCATCGATCACCTCTCCGCTCTGCGTTGCTGTTCACGTCCGGCTCAGTCGCTGTACTTCGGCGCGGGAGGTCCGGCCGATTCACCGAGGGCCGACTTCAGCCAGTGGTCGTACGACTTCTGCCAGCCGCTCTTGCGATAGTCCTCCAGGACTTGGTTGACCCGCCGCACCAGGTCGTCGTCGCCGTTCTCCGGCTTCTTCATCGCCACGCCGTAGTACTCGGTGTTGAGCGGCGCGTCGCCCTTGAGCTCGACCGTAGGGTCCTGCGCGGCCTGGCTCGCGGCGAGCGCGCTGTCGGTCACGACGGCGTCCACCTCACCGAGCTGGAGCCTCACCAGGCAGTCGAGTTGGTTGGGGACCGTAGTACCGATGTCGGCGCCGAGGCCCTTCTTCTTGAGCTCCTCCAGCTCCGTCAGTGCCGTGGAACCCTTTGCCGAGCAGACCTTCTTGCCGTCCAGTGTGTCGTTGAACCCGGTGATGTCCGAGGACTTGGGCGCGAGGACCTGCTGGCCGGTCTTGAAGTAGGCGGTGGAGAAGGAGACGTCCTCCTCGCGTTCGCAGGTGATCGTCATCGTCCGTACGACCATGTCGACCTGGCCGCTCTGTATGGCCTTGACGCGCTGGTTGGTGGGGATGGCGCGGAAGAGCACGGCGTCGCGGTCGCCGAGGATGTCCTCGGCGATCTTGTGCGCGAGGTCGATGTCGAAGCCTTCGAGCGTCGCCGTCTTCTTGTTCGGGTCGCGATACCCCCAGCGGTAGCTGTTCTGGTCGACGCCGACGATGAGCTTCTTGACCTTGCGGTTGCGGATGGCCTCGATCGTCGGGCCGTCCTTGCCGGAGGGCGACAGGCTCGTCTCGGGGGCCTCGCACTCCTCGGCGCGCGCGGCAGCGGCCCCGGCGGAACGCTGGGACGCACGGCTCGCACCGGCGTCCCCACCCGACTTGGCCGCGCCGCCCGCCTCCGGCAGCACCAGGACGAGGGAGCCCGTGAGCGCGCAGGCCACCGCCATGGCGGCAGCTCCGCCCCAGCCGCGCAGCCTCGCCAGTCCTCGCGTACGCATCGTCCGCTCGCCCCCTCTCACCTGTACTCCGACAGCCTGCGCCCGATGCCGAGCAGGGCGCCCGCGGCGGCGAGCACCGCGAGCACGGCGGCGCCCTCCGGGAGTCCGGTCATCGCTCCCTTGCCGTCCTTGGCCGCCTGCTGGAACTCGCCCTGCTCGTGCTTCAGCGCGACCTCGAGTGCCTCGTCGACATTGTCGAAACACTCGCCGGTGGGCTTGTCCTTCTTGTCGCCGACGACCTTGGCGAGCGCGCCCTTGTAGTCACCCGCGTCGTCGCTGTCCCGCGCGGTCTTGTGGCGGTCCTTCCAGACCGACACGTTCTTCGCGGCGGCCTCGACGGGGTTCTTGCCCGACGCGTCGTCGGCGATGGCCGCGGCCTGGCCGAGCAGCCCGCTGTCGGCGCTGCCGAGCTGCTTCATCTGCGCCTGGTAGTCGACGTCGAACTTGTCCTTGATCTCCTTGTCCGCACCGACCTCGACGGTCTCCGCGCCCCGGCTGACCAGCGTGAGGTTCTCGTTGCTGCGGGCCTTGAGCGAGCTGATGCGGGCGTCGTTCAGGACGTTCAGGGACTGCACGCCGTGGTCGTACGAGTCATTGAGCCCCGAGCGCGCGAAGGTGTGCCCGGCGACCAGCCAGAGCAGGACGATCGTGGACGCGGCGGTCGCGGCGACCAGGCCGTGGTTCAACACCCGGTTCGTGCGGTGGTAGTTGCGGCGCTGGGCCCAGAACAGGGCGCCGAGCGCGAGCACACCGAGGGCGATGGCGAACCACGGATACGGCTTCGCGTCGGCGTAGTCCGACTTCAGCCGCTGCTTCTGCGCGGTGTAGAGCTCCTCGGCCGCCGGGAGCATCTTGGTCTGCATCTTGTCGTTGGCGTACCGCAGATAGGCGCCGCCGAGGGGGAGGCCCTGGCGGTTGTTCGCGCGGGCCCGCTCGATCAGGCCGGTGTACTCCGGGAGGAGCTTGTTGAGCTTGCTCACCGAGGCGGCGGCCGTCGAACCCGCGCCCGCGTTCGACGCGGCGTTGGCCAGCTTCTCGGAGGCGCGGTCGATGTCGCGGTTGTACCGGTCGCGCACGGCGGCGGGCTCCTGACCGCCCGCCAAGAAGCCGCTGGAAGCGGCCGTGTTGGCGTCCGCGAGGGAGCGGTAGATGGCCGCCGCGTCGTCGCTCAGCGGCTGGCTGCGGTTCAGGACGCTGTTCGCGGCGTCCGAGCGGTCGGTCATCTGCCAGGTGGTGACCGCGCCGAACGCCACGACGAGCAGCGCGAGCACGGCGCCGATGATCCGCAGCCTGCCCGGTTCGGTCGTCGCCGCCGCGCGCAGCCGGTCGCGGCCTTCCATCCAGGCAGGGCGGCGGGGCGGCGCGCTCTGCACGGTCTCCGCGGGCGCGGCGGAGCCCCCTCCCGCCTGAGGCGGGACGGTGGGCATCGTCGGCGCTGCCTGTCCCGGCGGCGCGGCACTGCCGTTAGGCGGGTATGTCACCTCGACCTCGACCTCCCCCTTGGTCATCGGACGTTCACTTCCGCCCCAAGTGCGCGGTGCGGGAAGAAGTGCACGGCCGCAAGTATCGCCGCAGGGACTGACATCCGCACAGGCATTGACTCGATCTTGTACTGATCATCGTGTCCGCATCACCGTGTACGGATCCCCCTGTCCGGATCAGGCGACCCCTCTGCCCGGGTCACGCGAAGATCGCACACCACCCCTGCCCTTGAATACGCGATTCAGTACGGTTCGGTTCCCTGCCGGGCCCATGAACTGAGCCGCTTCAGGCTCCCACGCCACTCTCGTAGTGCCCCCGCACGCGCGCGTGCACCTCGGTGGGCGCCCCGATCTGGTCCAGGCCGAGCAGCGCGGCGCCGAGCACGGGACGGGCGACGACCACCCGGGGCACCGCCTTGGGCGCCCGTTCGGCGAGCAACGTACGGACGCGGTCGTCCAGTTGCGGGTGGCGGGCGGCCAGGACGCTGCCGCCGAGCAGCACCGGGGCCTCCTCGCCGAGCAGGCCGAGCCGGTCGAGGGCCACGGTCGACATGGCGACGACCTCGTCGGCCATCCGGTCCACCAGCGCACGCGCCACCGCGTCGCCCGCCGCCGCCGTGGCGAAGAGCACCGGTGTCAGCTCGTGCCGCCGTACCGGAGCGATGCCCCCCAGATGCAGGGCCTCGATCAGCGCGTACATGGAGGGCAGGCCGAAGTGCGCGGGCAGCGCCTCGCGCAGCGCGGTCGCCTCGCCGCGGCCGTCCTCGGCCCGCGCCGCGAACCACAGGGCCTCCTCGGCGAGAGCGCCGCCCCCGCCCCAGTCGCCGGAGATCCGGCCGATGGCGGGGAAGCGGGCGGTGCGCCCGTCGGGCAGCATGCCCACGCAGTTGATGCCGGCGCCGCACACCACGGCGACGCCCCGCGGCTCGGTGTCCTCCAGGAGACCGGCCCGCAGGATGGCGAAGGTGTCGTTGCGTACGTCGACCGACCGGCCCCACGCGCGGCGGCGCAGCGCGTCGGCCAACTCCCGCTCCTCCACCGGGAGATCCGCGTTGGCCAGACAGGCGGACACATGCCCGACGGAGGCCACGCCCGCCTCGGCCAGGGCCCGCGTCACCGCCTCCTGAAGGATGTCCACCGCGGCCTCGACGCCGACCTGCGGCGGCTGGAACCCGCCGCCGCGTGCCGCGCCGACGACCTCGCCGTCGGCCGCGACCACCGCGACGTCGGTCTTGCTGTTGCCCGCGTCGATCGCGAGCACACTCGTGCCTACGCCCACGCCAGGTGCTCCCGGTTGTGCGCGATGAGGCTCTCGGTGAGCTGCTCGGCGTACGCGTACTGGCCGACGAGCGGGTGGGCGAGCAGCGCCTTGAAGACGCGCTCGCGTCCCCCGTGCACCGCGGCCTGCAGGGCCAGGTCCTCGTACGCGGTGACGTTCGAGATGAGCCCGGCGTACAGCGGATCCAGCTTCGGTACCGCCAGGGGCGTGGCGCCCGAGCCGTCCACCGAGGCCTGCACCTCGATGACCGCGTCGTCCGGCAGGAACGGCAGCGTGCCGTTGTTGACGGTGTTCACCACCTGGAAGGGGCTGCCGCCGTCGCCGAGCAGCGAGGCCGCGAGATCCACGGCCGCCTCCGAGTAGAAGGCGCCGCCGCGCTTGCCGAGCAGGGCCGGCTTCTCGTCGAGCGTCGGGTCGCCGTACATCTTCAGGAGCTCGCGCTCCATCTCGGCCACCTCGGCGGCCCGCGACGGCTTGGTCCGCAACTCCTCCACCACGGCGTCGTGCTGGTAGAAGTAGCGCAGGTAGTACGAGGGCACGACGCCGAGCCGGTCGACGATCTCGCGCGGCATGCGCAGATCCGCGGCGACCGCGTCCCCGTGCTCGGCGAGCAGCTTGGGCAGGATGTCGTCGCCGTCAGGCCCTCCGAGACGTACGCCCGTCTCCCATGTCAGGTGGTTGAGCCCCACGTGATCGAGGTGCACATCGCCCGGTGCGACGTCGAGCAGCTTCGCGAACTTGCGCTGGAAGCCGATCGCCACGTTGCACAGGCCGACGGCCTTGTGGCCCGCCTGGAGCAGCGCGCGGGTGACGATGCCCACGGGGTTGGTGAAGTCGATGATCCAGGCGTTCGGGTTGGTGCGCCGTACGCGCTCGGCGATGTCGAGGACGACGGGCACGGTGCGCAGGGCCTTGGCAAGGCCGCCCGCGCCTGTGGTCTCCTGGCCGACGCAGCCGCACTCCAGGGGCCACGTCTCGTCCTGGTTGCGGGCCGCCTGCCCGCCGACGCGCAGCTGGAGCAGGACCGCGTCGGCGTCCGCGACGCCCGCGTCCACGTCGGACGTGGTGACGATGCGGCCGGGGTGCCCCTGCTTGGCGAAGATGCGCCGCGCGAGGCCGCCCACCAGGTCGAGACGGTCGGCTGCCGGGTCCACGAGGACGAGTTCCTCGATCGGCAGGGTGTCCCTCAACCGCGCGAATCCGTCGATCAGTTCGGGTGTGTAGGTCGACCCTCCGCCGACCACTGCGAGCTTCATATCGGTTCTCAGCCCTTTACTCCGGTGAGGGTGACGCCTTCTACGAAGGCCTTCTGTGCGAAGAAGAAGATGATGATGACGGGGGCCATGACGAGCAGGGTCGCGGCCATGGTCATGTTCCAGTTCACGGAGTGCGCGCTCTTGAACGATTCCAGGCCGTAACTCAGTGTCCAGGCACCGGGGTTCTGGGCGGCGTAGATCTGTGGCCCGAAGTAGTCGTTCCAGCAGTAGAAGAACTGGAAGAGCGCGATGGCGGTGATGCCGGGCTTGGCCATCGGCACGACGATCTTGACCATGGTGCGGAACTCACCGCAGCCGTCGACCTTCGCCGACTCGATGTACTCCTTGGGGATGGTGAGGAGGAACTGGCGGAGCAGGAAGATCGAGTACGCGTCACCGAACGCCATCGGGATGATCAGCGGCCACAGCGTGCCCGACAGATGGAACTGCTGGGCCCAGACCAGATACATCGGGATCACGATGACCTGCGGCGGCAGCATCATCGTCGAGATGACGAGCAGCATCGCCGTGCGCCGGCCGCGGAAGCGGAACTTGGCGAGCGCGTACGCCACGGGGATCGCCGAGCAGACGGTGAAGAGGGTGCCGAGACCGGCGTACATCAGCGAGTTGCGCCACCAGTCCAGGAAGCCCGGAGTCTCGAAGACTTCCTTGTAGTTCGACCAGTGCCAGGAGTCGGGCCACAGGTCGCCGCTCATCGCCTGTGAGTCGCTCATCACCGACGTCAGGAAGACGAAGACGAACGGCAGGACGAAGAGCAGCGCCACGCCTATCGCCACGCTGTGCACGGCGATCCAGTGCAGGATCCGCTTGCGGCGGGCGCGGGCGGCGGCGGGGCCTCTGGAGGGGGCGGTGCGTTCGGGCGCCGACGCGGGCGCGCTGAGAGTCGTGGAAGTCATCGAGAGTCCTCAGTCCTCCGCCGCGAGCAGCCCGGAGCGCTTGCGCATCAGGAGCAGCGTGACGGCCATGGCGATGGCGAAGAGCACGAGCGAGAGCACGCACGCGGCACCGGTGTTGAAGTTCTGGAAGCCCATTTGGTAGACGAGCTGGGGGACCGTGAGGGTCGAGTGGTCCGGGTAGCCGGGCTGGATCACCGAGCCGGGGCCGATGTTGACGCCGGACGCGACCTTCCCCGCGACCAGGGCCTGTGTGTAGTACTGCATGGTCTGTACGACGCCGGTGACCACCGCGAACATCACGATCGGCGTGATCGCGGGCCAGGTCACGTAGCGGAACTTGGCGAACGCCCCGGCGCCGTCCAGGTCCGCGGCCTCGTACTGCTCCTTCGGTACGTCGAGCAGCGAGGCCATGAAGATGACCATCAGGTCGCCGATGCCCCACAGGGAGAGCAGCACGAGCGAGGGCTTGGCGGTGTCCGGGTCGTTGAACCAGTTGGGGCCCGAGGTCCCGACCGCGTCGAGGATCTCGTTCACCGGTCCCGTGCCCGGGTTGAGCAGGAAGACGAAGGCGACGGTGGCGGCCACCGGCGGGGCGAGGTAGGGGAGGTAGAAGGCGGTGCGGAAGAACCCGGCGCCCGTCTTGATCTTCGTGATGAGCAGCCCGAGCGAGAGCCCGAAGACGACGCGCACGGCCACCATGATCACGACCAGCCACAGGGTGTTCCACAGGGCCGGGCCGAACAGGGGCATCTGCTCGAACACGTACTTCCAGTTCCGCAGGCCCACGAAGGTGGGCTCCTTGATCTGGTTGTAGTGCATGAACGAGAAGTAGACGGTGGCGAGCAGCGGATACGCGAAGAAGACGCTGAAGCCGACCAGCCAGGGGGAGAGGAAGCCGAGCGTACGCAGTCTGCGGCGCGCGGGGTTGGAGAGGGAAAGTGCCATGGCGGGGTCCTCAGCTCTTCGACTGGAGGGTGTCGGCGTCGATCTGCTCGTCGAGCTTCGTCAGGCCCTTGCGCAGATCGGGGACGCGCCCGGACTCGACGCCGTACGCGAAGTCCATCAGCGAGACGACGTAGGCGCCGCCGTTGACGGAGGGCGGCAGGGCCTTGCTGTGCTTGTTCTCCAGGATGTCGAAGAAGGTCCGGAAGGTCGGATCGGCGTCCAGGTCGGGTGACTTGAGCGCCGCGAACGTGGAGGGCACGTTGTGGATGGCGTTCGCGAAGTCCACGACCTGCTTGGTGTCGGCGGTCAGGAACCGCACCAGCTCCCACGCGGCGTTCTGGTGCTTGCTGCTGTGCGCGATCCCCGCGACGGTGCCGGTGATGAAGCCCCGCCCGTACGTGTCGGCCTGGTCGTCCGGGACGGGCAGCGGTGCCACGCCCCAGTCGAACTTCGCCTTCGCCTCGTCCAGCATCAGGCCGCGCCACTCACCGTCCAGGTGCATGGCCACCTTGCCGGTCAGGAAGGCGTTCTGGTTGGACATCTCGTCGCCGAACGACATCCGGAACTTCTCCAGGTCGCCGAAACCACCCTGCGCCTTGGCCAGTTGCTGTGCGGTCTTGAAGAACTTGTACGCCGCGGGCTCGTCGGCGAGCCGCGAGTCGCCGTCGGCGTCGAAGTACTCAGGGCCCCACTGTGCGAAGAGCCGGTCCGGACTGTTCTGGTAGAAGCGGAAGTTGGGCATGTACCCGACCTGCTTGTACGAGCCCTTGCCGCTGCGAATGGTCAGCTTCTTGGAGACCTCTTCGAACTCGGACATCGTGCGCGGCGGCCGCTCGATGCCCGCCTTCTTGTAGGCGTCCTTGTTGTAGTACATCCCGAAGGCGTCAGCGAGCAGCGGCAGGGCGCACTGGCTTCCCCGGTAGTTCGTGTAGTCGAGCAGCGTCTTGGGGAAGGTCTTGCGCTTGTCGAGGCCGGTCTTCTCCATGAACGGATCGAGGTCCGCCCACATCCCGGAGTCGCAGTACTGGCCCACGTTGTTGGTGGTGAAGGACGAGACGACGTCAGGTGCCTTGTCGCCGCCCGCCCGCAGGGCCTGGTTGACGGTCTCGTCGGAGACGTTCCCGGTGGCCCGCACCTTGATGTTCGGGTGCAGCTTCTCGAAGCGGTCGATGCTGTCGTTGACGGCCTTGACCTCGCCGGGCGTCGACCAGCCGTGCCAGAACTTCAGGGTGACCGGCTTGGTCGGGTCGTCGTTCGCGCTGCCGACGCTCGGGTTGGCGCAGCCGGAGAGCAAGAGACCGGCTGCGGCGAGCGCCGCGGACGCGCAGGTGGGCATGCGCCATCGCGGCATGGCGGACTTCCTTTACGGGGGAGGGGAGGTGCGGTGCGGAGAAGAGGGTGGGGCGGCGGTTCAGGCCGTGTCGAAGACCTGGTCGCGGGCCAGGGTGAGGGCGGAGCGCAGGGCGCCGGTGAGGATCGGGTCGCCGTCGAGTTCGCTGATGCGGATCTGGGGGCGTGGCAGTGCGAGCCCGGTCAGCTCCTCCTCGACCCTGACGCGCAGCTTGTCGCCGCCCGCCTGGGCCACGGAGCCGGAGAGCACGACGAGTTCGGGGTCGACGACGGCGACGACGGCGGCGATACCGGTGGCGAGGCGGCGTGCGACCTCGCCGAGCACGGTGTCGTCGGCGAAGGCGTCGGCCAACGTGGCCGCGCCGCCCGCGAGTTGCTTGACGACCGGCGCGGAGACGAGGCTCTGGAAGCCGCCGCCCCCGTCGGGGCCGCGGGTCGCCTCGGGACCGCCGTGCGCCAGGGGAGCGCCGGGCAGCGGCATGTAGCCGATCTCGCCCGCGCCGCCGGTCGCGCCGCGCAGCAGGGTGCCGCCGAGCACGATGGCGGCACCGACGCCGTCGTCGAGCCAGGTAAGGACGTAGTTGTCGTTGTCCTGGGCGGCGCCCTCGTACTGCTCGGCGACGGCGGCCAGATTCACGTCGTTCTCGATGTCGACGGGCGTGCCGAGGACGGCGGCGAGATCGTCGCGCAGCGTCCGCGAGTGCCAGCCCGGCAGGTGCGGGGCGTACCGCAGCTCTCCGGTGTGCGGGTCGATGGCGCCGGGCGTGCCGATCACCGCGGCCCGCAGGTCGTCGTGGCCGAGGCCCGCCTGGCGCAGCGCCTCGTCGACGGCCTCCGTGACCAGTTGTGCCGTGCGGTGGCGCACATCCTCGGCCACGGCCTCCGCCTCGACGCGCGCCTGCCCGATCACGGTGCCGGTGATGTCGGCGACGAGCGCGGTGATCCCGGTGGGGTCGGCGGACAGGGCGGCGACATGTGCGGCGCCCGGGTCGATCTCGTACAGCAGTGCGTTGGGTCCGGGCCGTCCGCTGAGGCTGCCGGTGGTGTGCACGAGGCCGGCGGCTTCAAGGCGCCCGAGCAGCTGCGAGGTGGTGGGCTTGGAGAGGCCGGTCAGCTCACCGATGCGGGTGCGGGTGAGCGGCCCGTGCACGACGAGCAGGTCGAGCACCGCCCGGTCGTTCATGGCGCGCAGGACGCTGGGCGTGCCCGGGGTCCCCGGGGTGCTGCTTGCTGCTGCCATGACGACACCTGCCTATCGGCTGCCCGAAGGTTAGCGGCCGGGCACCGATCGGCGCTCGCCCACTAACTGTTAGGAAACTTTCCAATTCGTGAGGACCGTACGGCTGGCGTGAATGAGGCGTCAATAGCGCACGCCCCCGCGGCAACCAAGTCGTTACCTGCGGGGGCGGGGCGTTGCACGGGGTGCTTCCGGCTCATGCCATGGACGAAAGTCATGGGGCGCGCCGCACTTTCGCCGGTGCCGGACGCCCACCCGCGATTCCTACGCTCACCGCCATGACCAGCAACCGCAGCAGCAACCGCATGGGCAGTCGCATAGGCAATCGAATGGGCAACCGCATGGGCAACCGCACCCGGCGCAGGACCGCAGCAGCCCTGGTGGCCCTCACCTTCCTCGCTCCGACAGCCGCGGCCCGCGCCGACGACTCGTTCTCGCACCGCCCCGCTTCCGCGGCCGAACGCGAAGCCGGACCGTCCCTACCGCGCCCGTCAGGACCCCACAGCGTCGGACGGGACACCCTCCACCTCGTGGACGCGAGCCGCCGCGACCTGTGGGTGCCATCGGCAGGGGCCCGCGAGCTGATGGTGTCCGTCTTCTATCCGGCTCAGCGCGGTGGCGGTGGCGGTGCCAGGGCGCCGTATCTGTCGGTCAAGGAGTCCGCACTGCTGCTGAAAGGGCAGAAGCTGGACGAGCGGTTCGACGCCGAGCAGGTCGCTTCCGTACGGACGAACGCCAGGCCCGCCGCCCGCCCGGCCAAGGGCAGACATCCGCTCGTGGTCCTCTCCCCGGGCTTCACCCTGCACCGCGCCACGCTGACCGGCCTCGCGGAGGAACTGGCGTCGCAGGGCTATCTCGTAGCGCTCGTCGACCACGCGTACGAGTCCTTCGGAACGGAATTCCCCGGCAAGGGGGAGTCTTCCCGAACGCTCACCTGCGTCGCCTGCGAGAAGGTCGAGAACGCGCCGCACGGCGACGCGGGAGAGAAGAAGGCACTGGCCGAGGCGGCCAGGAACCGGGCGGCGGACATCTCCTACGTCATCGACGCGCTGACCGGCCGCTCCCGCACCGATGACGGCCGCTCCCGCACCGACGACGGCCGATCGCGCACCGACGACAACCGGTCCCGCACCCGTACCGATGACGGACGCCACCCCGACTACCGGGCCCTGATCGACCCCCGGCGAATCGGCGCCGCAGGCCACTCGCTCGGCGGAAACGCGGCGACCACAGCAGCCGGCACCGACCACCGAATCCGTGCGGCGGCCAACCTGGACGGCACTTTCTTCGCGCCGGTCCCGGCTGCGGGCACCGGCCGCCCCGTCCTCATGCTCGGCACCCGGAACGGCCACAGCCCCCGCACCGACGACGTCACCTGGCCACGCGAGTGGAGGCGCCTGCACGGCTGGAAGCGCTGGCTCACGGTCGCCGACTCCGGACACCTCACCTTCACCGACATGCCGGTACTCGGTGATCAGCTGGGGATGACCGACCCCTCGGCCCCGCTGTCCGGAAAACGCTCGGGCGAGATCACCACCGAATACGTCACAGCCTTCTTCGACCAGCACCTCAAGGCCCGGCACCGATCCGTCCTCGACGGCCCGTCGAACACCAACCCGGAGGTCGCCTTCCACTCCCCCTGACCCGCCGCCCGCCCGGACAGCACATCGGCCATCGCAGAAAAGTCCCGGCGACACGCCGACGCCGACGCCGCGCGGTGGGACTTTCCTGCGATGGCCGACTGCGCCCGATGCCGACGGCGCCCGATGCCTACTTCGCCAGGTTCGGGGGCGGGGCCAGCGGGGATGCCGCCACGGACTGGGGGGAGGTCGCGGACGCGTATGCCGAGGGGGCCGCCACGCCTGCTGACGGGTCGGGCGCCTCCTCCGTCGCCTGGAGGGGGAGGCCGCCCACGATGCGGATGCCCTCCGCGTCGAAGGCCCGCTTGATGCGCCAGCGCAGTTCCCGCTCCACGCCCAGGGCGTTGCCCGGCATCGTCTTCGCGGAGACCCGCACGACCATCGAGTCCAGCAGCACGCTGTCCAGGCCGAGTACCTCGACCGGGCCCCAGAGGCGCTCGTTCCACGGCTCGTCCTTCGCCATGGACTCGCCGACCTCGATCAGCGTCGCCTGCACCTTCTCCAGGTCCTCGTCCGGGCGGACGGTGACGTCGACACCCGCCGTCGACCAGCCCTGGCTGAGGTTGCCGATGCGCTTGACCTCGCCGTTGCGGACGTACCAGATCTCGCCGTTGTCGCCGCGCAGCTTCGTGACGCGGAGGCCGACCTCGATCACCTCGCCGGAGGCCACGCCCGCGTCGATCGAGTCACCGACGCCGTACTGGTCCTCAAGGATCATGAAGACGCCGGAGAGGAAGTCCGTGACGAGGTTGCGGGCGCCGAAACCGATCGCCACACCCGCGACACCCGCCGACGCGAGCAGCGGGGCGAGGTTGATCTGGAATGTGCCGAGGATCATCAGCGCGGCCGTGCCCAGGATCAGGAACGACGCCACCGAACGCAGCACCGAGCCGATGGCCTGCGAGCGCTGACGGCGGCGCTCCACGTTGACCAGGAGGCCGCCGAGCGCCGTGCCGTTCACGGACTGCGCCGTGCGGTTCATGCGCTCTATGAGCTTGGTGATCGAGCGCCGGATGACCACACGAAGGACGACGGCGACGGCGATGATCAGCAGGATGCGGAGCCCGATGCCGAGCCACGCCGACCAGTTCTGCTCGACCCAGCTCGCGGCGTTCGTCGCGTGCTCCTGGGCGTCTTCCAAGGTCGGGGGCTTCGGCGTCGTCTTGTCGTCCGGGTCCGTTCCGGCTGCTGACAGGACGGACAGGAACACGGCAGGTACCTCCAGGCATAGCGGCCTGCCCAGGAGATGCACCGGGCAGAGACACCACACTAACGGGGCATTGTGTGTGGATCGTTGTGATGTTCGAGGGAGAGACGGTGTTGGCCTGGGGAAGATAAGGGTGTTGTGCATCTGTGGTCGAAAACACTCCGAGCCCGTTACCGGCACATGGTGGCGCTTGGACCAGGCATGAGGGGAGACTGGCTACAGATCGTCCCGGCGCGAGCCACGCGCCGCCGGCGTAATAGGAGGCATCCGTGCCGCACGTCCTGGTCCTCAATGCGTCGTACGAGCCTCTTGGCGTCGTACCGCTCCGCCGCGCGCTCGTCCTCGTCCTGGAGAACAAGGCTCTCTGCCTCGAGGAATCCGGCGCCTTCATGCACAGCGCAACGCGCACTGTCCCCGCACCCAGCGTGGTCCGCCTCAAGCGGTTCGTCCGGGTCCCCTACCGGGGGCCCGTTCCTCTGACCAGGCGGGCGCTCTTCGCCCGCGACGGCGGTCGGTGCATGTACTGCGGTGGCGTCGCAACCAGCGTCGACCACGTCATTCCAAAGAGCCGTGGCGGCCCGCACGCCTGGGAGAACGTGGTGGCGTCCTGCCGCCGCTGCAACCACACCAAGGCGGACCGTCACCTCCTGGAGCTGGGGTGGCGCCTGCGTCACAAGCCCGCGCCGCCCTCGGGCCTCGCGTGGCGCATCATCGGGACCGGGCATAGGGATCCGCGCTGGCTGCCGTACTTGCAGCCGTTCGGCGCGGACGACGCGATGGCCCGGATCGACGGCATTTCTGCCTGAGAGATCCGGGCTTTTACGTGTGGCCGGAGCGTCGGCGTCCGCACCGCTCCGGCCACACGTCATGAGCCGTTGTGTCATGATCCGCTGCGTCATGACCCGTTGCGTCTTGATCCGCTGCGCCATGAGCCGTTGTCATGAGCCGTTACGCCGCTGTACGGCCGTGATCACGGCTGCCAGCGCCGCGACACCACCGCCGAGCAGCCCGGCGCCCGCGCCCGCCGCTCCGTGGTCGACGCAGTACTTGGCGATCCAGAGGTAGCCCACGATCCCGCCCGCGCCGAGGACCACGCCGGTCACCAGGCCCGCCGCCCGGAACCACACGTTGACCAGGTCGAGACGGCGGTTGTGCTCGGCGTCCCGTATCCGCTGGTCGACGAGCTTGTTCTTCATCTGGAACTCCTGCTCGACGAGCGACAGCATGCGCTCGGCCGAGTCCGACACAAGATCGTTCCAGATGCGCATCTGCTCGCCGGACGGCAGCTCGCGGTACTCGCCGGGTGCGGGTTGCGCTGCGGGCTCCGGGGACTTCTCCGGCTCCGGTGGGTTCTCCGGCTCCGGTGAGCGGGGTGGGACGGGGGCGGTCATGGAGTGGTCCCGTTGTTGTCGGGCGAGGGGGACGAGGGAGAGGACGAGGGCGGGGGCGGGGGCGGTGCGGGCGGGTCCGGGGCTCGTAGCTGGGGCACCGGCAGCCTGGCGTACAAGGCGTTCAGGGAACGTTCGACCGTGGCCTGGGCCTCCTCACGGGTGGGGCGCGGCGGGTCCGGGACCGGCTGTCGGGGGCGAGCGGCCGTGTCCGTCAGCGGTCCGGAGAACCCCCACGCCGCCCATACGCCGTCCATGAAGGCGCGGCTCCGGGGCACGGGAGACGGCGTGGACGCGGCGCCGGGCGGGCGGGCGCGGGCGGGCGGCCTCCGCAGCCGGGCGCCGACGATCCCGATGACGACGAGCACCGCCCACAGGCCGAGCAGTGCGGCCGCCCCCCACGTCCCCCGCATCGGCGGCAACGCCCTGAGCAAGGCGTAGAGGCCGCCCGCGATCACCGCGAAGGCAAGAAGGAGGAGGGTGGGCAGCGCGGCGGCGGACAGCGCGGAGGCGGTGGACTCACGGGCCTTGGTGAGTGAGGAGCGGGTGACGGAGAGTGCGTCACGGGCGCGGTGGCCAAGGAGCGGTTCCCGGCCGCCGCGCCGTCCGGGCCCCGACAGCTGTACGTCGCGGCCGTTCGCCCGCATCAGGACGCGTGCCCGCGGGTGGGCGGCGAGCGTGCGCGCGGAGAGGGGGGCTCCGGCGGCGAGCGCGTCGGTCAGGAACGGGCGGGGGGACCAACGGTCCGGGTTGGTGACGATCAGAGTGAGACGGCCCTGGAAGTGCCGCATCAGCTGCTCGTACCGACGGGGGAATTCCGCCATCTGCCGGGCCTGGTCCGGTCGGTCCGGTTCCAGGACCACGACGATGTGCCGGGCCCGGTCCCGGACCACGTCGATCAAATCGAACAGTGAGGCGAACGACAGGCCGCCCCGGCCCGGGGGCCGGTCATGGGGGTCGCTGACGTCCAGGACGCCCGTGTAGTGGACGAGCAGCAGATCGCTCGTGTCGCGGACGGCTTCGTGGAGCCTGTACGAGCTGTCCGGGAAGGTGAGGTCGAGCGCGACGACGCGGCCGGGCTCGGTGCGGAAGAGGCTGTCGGGCCAGCGGGTCAGGGAGTCCCGGACGGCCAGTGTGGCCGGGGGAGGAAGGGGAGAGGACGCGGGGTGGGGAGGTCTGGACGACGAGCGCCGGTGGCCGCCCATCTGGTTGTACCACTCCCGCTCGTACCACTCGCGCTCACGGCGCTCCCGCTCGTACGGGTCGTCCTCGTGACCGGGCCGGTGGCGATAGGCGTCCGGCCAGCCGACGTCGCCCTCGTACAGCAGAACGGCACACGAGCGCCGCGCATCCGGTCGGTGCGCCAGTAGCCGCATGTCGATCCCCCCTGGTGAGGCCTCGTCTCCATCATCGCGCGCCGAAAGGCCCAACTGGCAAGCCCCGCAGGCGCCTTGCTGACGCGCAGGCAGGCCTTCTACCTGGCGTCGGCCACCGCGTACGCCTCCACCGACCAGAGGGAGTAGCCGAAGCGCGTGGCCCGCTTGTCGCCCTGCACCCGGACGTAGCGGGTGTCGCGGGCGTCCATGCGGACCGCCTCGCGGCCGCCCTTGCCGTCCTTCACGGTCGCGGCCGTGCGCCAGGTCCTGCCGTCGGCGGACGTCTGCACGCGGTAGCCCGCCGCGTACGCGTCCTGCCAGCGCAGGACGACCTGACCGAGCCTGACCGGCTCCGCGAGCTCCATCTGCCACCAGGCGCCGTCCTCGTACCGCGAGGACCAACGGGTCCCGGGGTCACCGTCGTTGGCGCCCGACGCCGGAAAGTCCCTTGTCTCGTCGCCCGACGACGACGCCTTCGCGCCGCGCGCCAGGTCGGGTCCCGCGGTGCGCGGGTAGGCGCGGATCGAGACCGTTCTGCTCCGGCCGTCGAAGGTGAGCGGAATTTCGTACGTACCCGAGCGCGTGCCCGCCGGGACGGTGACGTCGACGGGGACGTCCACCTGAGTGCCGCGCGGCAGCGTGGACTTCTCGGGGGTGCGCACCTCGATGCCCTCGGGAGCCTTGGCCGTGACCTTGCCCTGCACGTCGCCGGGGCGCAGGGACGTCAGCTTCGCCGTGACCCGCTGCGGGCCGCCGCCGATCTCCACGTCGGCCTCGGCGCGGGCCAGGGAGAAGCGGGCGGCGGGGGAGTCGGCGTACCAGGGGACCACGTGGCGGACCGTGCCCTCGGTGACCTTGACGCGGACGGCGTCGACGCGGGGGCTTGGGCCATGGGGTCCGGGCTCGGGCCTGGCCTCGGTGAAGCCCGTGTCGGACAGGGCGGCGACCCGGCGCCAGCCCTCGCCGGGGACGTGGGCCTCGATGCTGCCCTTGGTGCCGGGGTCGGTCAGCGCGGTCACCGCCGTGAGGGGACGGGCACGGGGGACGCGGACCGTCGCGCGGTCGGACGCCTGCTCGTTGTCGAGCCCCGCCCACGCCTCGTACGCCTTCTGCGACCGCGCGAGGAAGGGGGCAAGGACGCCCTTGCCGACGGTGACTTGACCGGCCGCCTTCAGGTCCCTCTGGAGTCCGGCCAGGGTGCGCGAGGCGCGCCAGGCGGCCGCTCCGTCGCCGGTGGACTGCGCGCGCAGCATGTCGACCGCCGTCTCGCCCGCTCTCCCGTAGCGCGCCAACCGCGTCACCCAGGGCCGCACTTCGCCGTAGATGCCACTGCTGCTGTCGGCGAGGTGTCGCGGTGCCTCCTTCATGACGGTGAAGGCGTCCCGCAGGGCCTGCCCGGACTTCTTGATACGGGCGGTGTCCGTCGTCGTACGCGCGCGCCAGAAGTCGTCCATGAGCGGGCGCAGATACGCCGATTCGTCGGCGCCGAGCACGGAGGACGCGTCATTGCCCGCGAGGGCCCGCAGGGCGCCCCGCGTCTTCTTGTCGCCGCCCGAGAGGTCGTCGATCGCGGCGAGCCAGGACTCGTGCGGGCGGTAGGCGCGGGGGTTCCAGGCGTAGTCGGCGGCGGTGAACAGCGGGATGCGGGACGCGGAAGGCTGCTCCATGGCGTTGCCGAGCAGCGCCGCCGAGCCGGTGGCCACGGCGGGCTCGCGGCCGGTGTACGGGCCGAGGAAGACGCGGTCCTCCGCGAAGTCGTTGACGGGGTAGTTGTCCGTCGTCACGATCGGGTGATCGCCGAACGCCGTGCGGGCGCCCGTGAGTTCCCGTCCTGTGATGGTTCTGGGGACCACGCCGACGCCGGTCCACGCCACCTCGATGCCGGGGTCGAGGCGGTCCGCGATGGCGGCGCGGTACTTGGTGGAGCCGTTCTGGTAGTACTCCGTGGGCATGAGGGAGAGCGGCTTCGCGTCCGGGTGGCGCTCGGTGAGGTGCGCGGAGACGGCGTTGGCGACGCGGGACTGCGCCCTCGCGGCGGCCTCGGGTCCGGAACCGAAGGCGTCGGCGTCCGCCTCGCAGTGCCACTCGCTGTAGCTGACGTCCTGGAACTGCAGCTGGAAGGCGCGCACGCCCAGGGCCCACATGGCGTCGATCTTGCGGTTCAGGGCCTTGATGTCCTTCTCGGACGACATGCACATGGCCTGGCCGGGGGCGATGGACCAGGCGAGCGTGACGTGGTTGCGCTCCGCCCGCTCGGCGAGGGCGCGGAAGTCGGCGCGCTGGTCGGCGGGGTAGGGCTCGCGCCAGCGTGCCTGGCGGTACAGGTCGTCGCCGGGGGCGTAGAGATAGCGGTTCTGCTTCGTGCGGCCCATGAAGTCCAGCTGGTCCAGGCGCTGCTCGCGGGTCCACGGGGTGCCGTAGAAGCCCTCCGTCATGCCGCGGACCGCGGTGCCGGGCCAGTCGCGGATCTGGACTCCGGGGATGGTCCGCCGGGTGTTGCCGGTGTTCTTCTCGCCGCCCTTGGTGACCAGCTGGCGGAGGGTCTGTACGCCGTGGAAGAGGCCGTCGGCGCCCACGCCCGCGAGGGCGATGGTGTCCTGGCCGCCGATCCGGCCCACCGCGAGGCGGTAGCCGCCGGACGGGAGGTCGCGCCGGTCGCGGGCGCCGAGGGTGCGCAGCGCCTGGTCCGCACTGGTGCCTTCGGTACGGATGACGAGGTTTCCGCTGCCCGCGGGGAGTGGTTCGCCGTCCTTCACCTCGGTGATCCTGCGGGCGCCCGCGTCGCCGAGGAGGGCGCGGAGGGCATCCATGGCGTACGGGTCCGGGGCCCGGCCCGTGACCAGGACGACCTCGTCGGTGACAGTGACCGGAGTCCCTGTCGTGCTCATGCTCATCGACTGAGGGCGGGGCCAGACCGGCGGGAGGGTGCCGTCGGTCTCCCGGTCGTCGTCCGGGGACGCGGCCGGGGTGCCGGGCTTTCCGGGGGCGCCGGGGGCGGCGACAGCGCCCGGAGCGCCGCCGAGCGTGCCGGCGATGACGGCGACGGTGATGGCCACCGCGCCCTTCCTGCGCCGCAGCTGCACGGCACTCTCCTCGGCTCGGTCCCTCGTCACGGTGGGTCTTGGCGGGTCCCGGTGATCACTTATGGTGCACGGGTCGTCTCAGGGTGTCACCGAGCCCATCACCTGCGTGGCGCGGGTGTCAACGGGTGTGGAGTTCGCACGCGCGTGCCGGAGGGGGCGGAGGTGCTGGAGGGGACCGGAGGGAGCTGGGGGGGGGAGCTGAAGGGAGCCGGATGGGTGACCCTGGGTGCGGGAAGGTACGGAACAGGGGAAAAGGAAGATCTTGCGTCTATCCCCCCACTCGGGGAAACGAATGTGAGTACGCGCACGTTCATACAACGGATATGTCTGCGAACCAGCTTTCGGGGTAGGGCTGCTGCCGAAGACCCGTCCTGCCCCCTGACAATGGAGCCCTACGTGCCCGCTTCCACGATGCTTCTCTCCGCTCTCTCCAAACAGGTCTCCGGTCCTGACTCCGGACTCGACGGCTCCTGCTCCTGCGGCTGCCTGGAGCCGCCCCTGACCAGCGAGCCCCCGCTCGCCGACGCCGCACCCCTGACCAGCGAGCCCCCGCTCGCCGACGCCGCCCCGCTGACCAGCGAGCCGACCTCCACCGGCACCGCGTCGGGCCTGGACTACATGGGGGTCTAGATGGCCCCACCCGGAGCTACCGGTCCCACCGGCCCCACTGAGCCCACTGAGCCCACCGGACTGACCGGATCCACTGGACCCATCGCCCCCACCGGACCCGCCGGACCCATCGAACCCGTCGGACCCGTCGGCCCCACCGAACTTTCCCGCCTTGCTGCCCTGCACGGCGTGGCGACTTCTTACTCCCCGTCACCGGACCGAACGGTTCCGGCCACCGACGCCGCGGTGATCGCGGCCCTGGCCGCCCTCGACGTGGACGCGAGCACACCCGAGACGGTGCGCCGCGCCCTCACGGCCCGTGAGACGGAGCTGAGCGACCAGCTGCTGCCGCCGACGGTGGTGGTGTGGCAGGGCGGCCCTGACACGCCCCCGCCCTGGTCCGGCCTGCCACCGGGCACGAGGCTGTCCGTGGAGACGGAGCGGGGGCAGCGGGTGGAGTGGGAGGCGCCGGGTGATCTGGCGCAGGCGCTGCCGCCGGGCGTGCATCAGCTGCGAGCCGAGACCCCGGACGCCCACACGGCCACCGCCCACCTCATCGTCGCCCCGCACCACTTACCGCCCCCGCGCGCGAACTCGTACGGAATACTCGTCCAGCTCTACTCCCTCCTCTCCCGCCGCTCCTGGGGCATGGGCGACCTCGGTGACCTGGCCGAGCTCGCCGCCTGGTCCGGCCGCTCCCTGGGCGCGGGATTCGTACAGGTCAACCCGTTGCACGCGGCGGTGCCGAAGCCGCCGGACGGGCCGTCCGACCCCTCTCCCTACCGCCCTTCCTCGCGCCGCTTCCCCGACCCCGTCCATCTGAGGGTCGAGGACATTCCCGAGTACGCGTACCTGGAAGGCGAGGCCCGCGACCAGGCGGCCGACCTCACGCGCCGGGCCGCCGCGCTGCGCGAGTCCGTGCTCCAGCAGGGCCAGTTGATCGACCGCGACGCGGTGTGGGAGCTCAAGCTCAAGGCCCTGGAGCTGATCCACGAGGTCCCGCTCGGCCCCGGACGGGGCGCCGCCTACAACGACTTCCTCGCCGAGCACGGCGAAGCCCTTGAGGACCACGCCACTTGGTACGCGCTCGCCGAGCGGTACGGCCCCGACTGGCACTCCTGGCCCGCCCCCCTGCGTGACCCCGCGTCACCCCGATCCGCCCGCGCCCGCCGTGAGTTGATGGACCGTGTCGACTTCCACTGCCGTCTCGCCTGGCTCACCGACGCCCAGCTCGCGGCGGCGCAGCGCTCCGCGTGCGACGCGGGCATGGACATCGGCCTGGTGCACGACCTCGCGGTCGGTGTCCATCCGGCCGGGGCCGACGCCTGGGCGCAGCAGCGGCACTTCGCCGCGGGCATGTCGGCCGGTGCCCCGCCGGACGCGTTCAACGCGCGCGGCCAGGACTGGGGCCTTCCGCCCTGGCGCCCCGACCGGCTCGCCGAGTCCGGATACGCCCCCTACCGCGCCCTCCTGCGCGGACTGCTCCGGCACGCGGGCGCGATCCGCATCGACCATGTGATGGGGCTCTTCCGGCTCTGGTGGGTCCCGGAGGGCCGCGCGCCCACCGAGGGAACGTATGTCCACTACGACGCCGAAGCGATGCTCGCCGTCCTTGCCCTTGAGGCGCACCGCGCGGGCGCCCTCGTCATCGGCGAGGACCTCGGCACCGTGGAACCGGGTGTCCGCGAGACCTTGCAGCGGCACGGCGTGCTCGGCACGTCCGTGCTCTGGTTCGAGCGGGACTGGGCCGGTACGGGACGGCCACTGCCGCCCGAGCGGTGGCGCGCGGACTGCCTGGCCACCGCCACCACCCACGACCTGCCGTCCACAGCGGCCCGGCTCAGCGGCGAGCACGTCCAACTCCGCGACCGGCTCGGTCTGCTGACCCGCCCGGCGGCCGTGGAGCAGGCCGAGGCCGCGGCCGACGTGTCGGAGTGGCTCGGGCTGCTCTCCCGGCTCGGGATGCTGCCCGGCGGCGGTGGGAACGAACAGGAGGAGATCCGCGCCGTCCACCGCTTCCTGCGCGCCACCCCGGCCCGCATGATCGGCGTATGGCTGCCGGACGCGGTCGGTGACCGGCGCCCGCAGAATCTCCCCGGCACCTGGGACCAGTACCCCAATTGGCGGCTGCCGGTCGCCGACGCCGAAGGCCGCCCCGTCACCCTGGAGGAACTCGCCGCGTCACCGCGCCTGCACGCGTTCATGGAGGTGTTCACGGACGTGCGCCGCGCACGCCGAGAGCCCCGTACGGCACCCCCGGGCGCGCGGCCCGTTTAGCCATTCGCTACGTTGGCACCGTGGACAAGAAGAACGCTCTGCGCGCCGGTGCCCTGGCTTCCGGTACGACGCTGATGATGCTGCTCATGTCGTCCCCCGCGCTCGCGTACATGCAGGACGACGGTGATGACCCGGGTCCGGGCCTGAGCGTGGTCGAGACGCTGGGTCTCTATGTCGTGGCGCCCATCGTGCTGTTCCTGGTGATCGCGGGCCTCGTCATGGTCGGTGACAAGTCCCGCAAGCAGGAGAAGCGGGGCTGACGCCGCTTCCCGCTTTCCGCTTCACTTCCTGAGTTCTCCGTAGGGGGCTCTCGACCGGCGCGCACGCATGCGTTGCGTACGCCGGTCGAGAGCCCCCTATGTGTGTCGTGGCAGGTGCGGGACGTACGACAGGTGCGGGACGTACGGCACGTACGACAGGTACGGCACCTACGTCATGGCCGCTCGGCCGTCAGATAGCGCTGGACCGTCGGCCCGACCCATTCCGCCATCTCCTCGCCGGACAGCGCGACCGTCGGCGGGAACCGCAGCACATAGCGGGTCAGCGCCATGCCGAGAATCTGCGAGGCGCAGAGCCCGGCCCGTTTCGGTGCGTCGGCGGGATCGGGGCAGACGCGGCGCGCGACCGGCAGCAGCTGGTCCCTGAAGATGCCCTGCATGCGCTCGGCGCCCGCCGTGTTCGTGATGCCGACGCGGAGCATCGCGGTCAGCACCCCGTCGTTCTCCCAGATGTCGAGGAAGTGGCTCACCAGGGCTCGCCCGATGTCCTCGCGCGGCACCGCGGTGAGATCGGGCAGCCGCAGATCGATGGAGCAGGCCGCGGCGAACAGGCCCTCCTTGTTGCCGTAATAGCGCATCACCATCGACGGGTCGATCCGCGCGTCCTTGGCGATGGCGCGGATGGTGGCCCGTTCATAGCCGTCGGCGGCGAACCGCTCGCGGGCGGCGTCGATGATCGCGCCGCGGGTCGCGTCGGAGCGGCGGGGTGGTGCCGCGGTCACTGGATCGGGTGCGCTTTCCGTCATGCCAACAAGCGTAGGCCAACATGTGTTGACAGTCCATGACGGTGGTTCTACGTTAGCCAACAAGCGTTGACCAACAGTTGTTGGCACAAGGAGGCCGCCATGAACGGAACCCGGACCCAGGACACTGTGATCGTCGTCGGCTCCGGCCCGACAGGGCTGCTGCTCGCCGGGGACCTGGCGGCCGCGGGTGTCCCCGTCACCCTCCTCGAAAAGCGGCCGCACGAGATCAGCAACCTCTCGCGCGCCCTGGTGCTGCACGCCCGCACCCTCGAACAGCTCGACGCGCGCGGCCTCGCCGACGAGCTGGAGGCCATGGGCAGGAGGCTCGATCGCCTGCGCCTCTTCGCCCACCTCGACGTGGACCTCGCCACGTTGCCCTCGCGCTACAACCACCTCCTCGTCCTGCCGCAGTACGAGGTGGAGCGTGTCCTCGAACGGCGGGCGATCGCGGCCGGAGTCGACTTCCGGTACGAGAGCGAGGTCACCGGACTCACCCAGGACGCGGACGGCGTGACCCTCGAAGTCCGGGGCCCCGGCGGTGAGTCCAGCACGCGACGGGCGGCGTACGTCGTCGGCGCCGACGGGCTGCACAGCCCGGTCCGCAAGGCCATCGGCCTGCCCTTCCCCGGGAAGTCCGCGATCCGCTCGCTCGTCCTCGCCGACGTGAAGCTCGCCGAGAAGCCCGCGTCGGTCCTCACCGTGAACGCCGCCGGTGACGCCTTCGCCTTCATCGCGCCCTTCGCCGACGGCTACTACCGCGTCATCGGCTGGAACCGCGCCCACAACGTCCCCGACAGCGAGCCCCTCGACCTCGACGAGGTCAAGGAGATCACCCGGCTCGCGCTCGGCCGCGACTACGGCATGCACGACGCCCGCTGGATGTCCCGCTTCCACAGCGACGAGCGCCAGGCGCCCGCGTACCGGGTCGGGAGGGTCTTCCTCGCCGGGGACGCGGCGCACGTCCACACCCCGGCGGGCGGGCAGGGCATGAACACCGGCCTCCAGGACGCCGTGAACCTGAGCTGGAAGCTGGTGGCGGTGGTCAACGGCCGTGCGCCGGAAGGTCTGCTGGACACCTACCAGTCCGAGCGGCACCCCATCGGCAAGGCGGTCCTGCGCAGCAGCGGCGGGATCGTGCGGCTCGCGATGGTCAAACGCCCGTGGTCGCGCGCGGGCCGCGCCGTCCTCGCGTCCTTCATCGGCGCCGTGCGCCCGGTCCGCGACAAGGCGATCGGCCAACTCACCGGCATCGGCTACACCTACCCCGCCCCGAAGGGCGCCCACCGCCTGGCCGGGCACCGCGCTCCGGACATCGCGCTCAAGGAGGGGCGGCTCTACGAGGCCCTGCGCGAGGGCGAGTTCGTACTGATCGTCCCGGAGGGCACGGACGCGGAGTACGGCGCGGGGTGTGCCGTCGTGACGCACTGGACGAGCGGGCGGCGTACGACCGTCCTCGTCCGTCCTGACGGGTACGTGGCGTGGGCCGCGGACGAGGCGGACGCGGGTGCGGTGCGGGCGGCGCTGGGGGAGTGGGGCGCGGCTGCCTGACGGCGGCTCACTCACGAGACCTACTGTTCAGTTCAGCTTCAAATAAACCTCGAAAAGATTCGATGGACCTGATGGGTATGGAGGTGCGACGGTAGTCCCGCAGCCAACCAAGAGATCAGCCAAGAGATCCCCGCCGGGTGGTGACCACCTCGGCGGGGATCGTGTTTTCCCGGGCCATCGGGAGAGAGACAAGGGATATCAGTGACGGTCCTGGACCGGACGACCTCCACCCATGCCGCGTCGAAAGCGCCGACCCCGACGGTGGCGAGCGAGCCGCACCGGGCCACACGCCCCATCGGCATCGGCCTCGCCCTCGCGGCACTCGCCACCGTCGTCTGGTCGGGCAGCTTCGTCACCTCACGTGCCCTGGCCGACAGCGTGCCGCCCATTCAGCACGCGTTCTGGCGGTGGGTCATCGCGATCGCGGTGGTGGCGCCGTTCGCGGCGCGGCAGACATGGCGGCAGCGGGCCCTGCTCCGCGAACACCTGCGCTTCCTGCTCCTCGCCTCCCTCCTCGGCGTGACCATCTACAACACGCTGGTCAACCAGGCGGGCGTCACCACCACCGCGGGCAACATGGGCATGATCATGGCGGCGTCGCCGGTCCTGATGGCGGTGTACGAACGACTCGGCGGCGCGAGGCTCGGCGCGCGCCGCGTGACGGGCATGCTGATCGCCTGCGCGGGCGTCCTGGTCCTGGTCTCCGGGGGATCTCTCGCCATGGACTTCGCGGCGGGCGACCTGTGGGTGATCGCGGGCGCCATCGCCTTCGGCTCGTACAGCGCGCTACTCAAGCGCAAGCCGACCGAGATCGGCGGACTGCCGTTCCTCTTCGCGACGTTCACACTCGGCGCGCTGATGCTGCTTCCGGTGTTCGTGGCCAGCTATGTGCTCCAGGGCGGCTTCGAGCCCACCCTCGGGACGGTGTCCCCGCTCCTGTACGTCGGTGTCGTCTCGTCCGCGATCGCCTTCTTCGCCTGGAACAAGGCGATCTCGATCATCGGCGCCGCCCGCGCCGGGGTCATCTACTACCTCCAGCCGGTGTGCGTCGCCCTGCTCTCCTTCGCGCTGCTCGGCGAGGCGATGGGGTGGCTGCGGGTGATGTGCATGGGGCTGATCCTGGGCGGCGTCGTGCTCGGCGCGGCGCGTACGAAGTAGGGGGAGCGTCCCGTGGGATCACCTCTCCTGACCAGTCGGTACGTTGACTCCATGAGCGAGTGGGACATCAAGAAACTGCAGATCCTGCGTACGTTGAGCGAGCGGGGCACGGTCACGGCGACGGCGCGGACGCTGCAGATGACGCCGTCGGCGGTGTCGCAGCAGCTGTCCAACCTCGCGAAGCAGCTGGGGGTGCCGCTCCTGGAGGCGCACGGGCGGCGGGTCCGCCTCACGGACGCGGCGCATCTCGTGCTGCGGCACGCGGAAGCGGTCTTCGCCCAACTGGAGCGCGCGGACGTGGAGTTGGCGGCGTACGCGCAGGGCGAGGCCGGGGAGGTGCGGGTCGGCGCCTTCTCGACCGCGGTGCCCGCACTCGTGGTCCCCGCGGTGCGGGAGCTGCGGGCGGCGGCGCCCGGGATCTCGGTGCGGGTCCGTGAGGCGGAGGCCGCTCAGGCGTACGAACTCCTTGCCGCGGGCGAGGTGGACGTCGCCCTCTCCCTGGCGGTGACGGCGCCGGCGTCCGGGGACGCCGACTCGCGCTTCACGCGGGAGTCGCTCCTCGCGGATCCGCTGGACGTGGCGCTGCCCGGGGACCATCCGCTGGCGGCCGCCGAGGGGCTCCGGCTCGCGGATCTGGCCGGGGAACCGTGGATCTTCGGGGGCAGCGGTCCCTGGTCGGAGATCACGCGTGCGGCGTGCGAGGGGGCCGGGTTCACCCCGGAGCAGGCGCATTCCGCCTCCGGCTGGACGGCGATCCTCGCGATGGTGGAGGCGGGGATGGGGGTGGCCCTCGTCCCGCGGATGGCGGCGGTCCGCCGTGACGACGTGGCGATGCGGGAACTGACCGCGGACCGGCCGCGGCGGCACGTGGTGGCGGCGGTGCGTCGCGGGGCGGCGGGGGGCGCCGCGGTGAGCAGGGTACTGGGGGCGCTGCGGGGGGTGGCGGGGCCTCGCTGAGGGGCGATCGGAGGGCCTGCGTGCGGGCGGGGTGCGGCCTTGTCCGGCTGCGGTGCGGCCTCGGTCCGGCTTCCCTGTGGGCCCGTGCGGCCTGCGTGCGGGTTCGTCCGGCATCTGCGTGATCTCGTGTGGCCTCGGTCCGGCGATTCATGCGGCCTCAGTCCGGCGTCGTGTGGCCTTGGTCCGGCATCTGCGCGGCCTGCTGTGGCCTGCGTGTGGCCTCTACGTGTGTCGGCCTCAGACCGGCCTCACCCCCCCGTGTGGCCTTCATGCGGGCTCGTGTGGCCTCCGTACCGGCTCGTGCGGTCCCGAAGCCGGAGCGCGGTGCTCAACTGCCCTTTCGGCACAGCGCCATTGAGTCGCGTCCAGCCGAGAATGCCCGCCCGGCGCCCATGGCAAAATCAGCGGGTGCAGATAGGGATGCTGGGCCCATTCGAGGTGCGCGCCGACGACGGTGGCCTGGCCGACGTGCCGGGTGCGCGGCTGCGTGGGCTGTTGATCGCCCTCGCGCTCAAGCCGGGGCAGGCCGTGCCGAAGGCGTCGCTCGTCGACTGGATCTGGGGAGAGCACCCGCCCGCCGACGCCACGAACTCCCTCCAGCGCTTGGTCTCCCGGCTGCGCAAGGTCTTGCCGGACGGGGTGATCGAGGGGCAGCCGGACGGCTACCGGCTGAGGGTCGAGCCCGACGCCGTCGACGCCGTGCGGTTCGAACGTCTCGTCGTCGCGGGCCGGTCCGGTACCGAGGACGGTTCCCGGCGGGTGCGGCTGCTGCACGAGGCCGCCGGGCTCTGGCGCGGTGCGGCGATGCAGGACGTCGGTCTGCAGGACAGCGCCGCGTTCGACGCCGCGATCGTACGCCTTGAGGGGCTGCGCCTGACCGCCACGGAGGAGCGGGCCGACGCGGAGGTCGCGCTCGGGCGCGGCCCGGAGATGGTCACGGAGCTGACCGACCTGGTGGCCGCGCATCCACTGCGGGAACGGCTCGTCGCCGCGCTGATACGTGCCCTCGCCGCGGCCGGTCGCGACAGCGAGGCGCTCCTCGTGTACCAGCGTGCCCGGGAGGCCCTTGCCGACGCGCTGGGCGTCGACCCTTCGCCGGAGCTCGCCGCCTTGCACGTCGCGCTGCTGCGGGGCGAGTTGGGGCGGCGGGAAGAGAGCCGCAAGACCAACCTGCGTGCCGAGCTGACCACCTTCGTCGGCAAGGAGGCCGACGTCGCCGCGGTCGGCGAGCTCATCGCCGAGCACCGGCTCACCACCGTGATCGGGCCCGGCGGCTCGGGCAAGACCAGGCTGGCCACGGAGACCGCGCGCACGCTGCTCGGCGATCTTCCCGACGGCGTATGGCTCGTGGAGCTCGCGGCCATCGGCGCGGACGGAGACGTGGCACAGTCGACGCTCGCCGGTCTTGGCCTGCGGGACGCCCTGCTCGGCGGCGCCCCGAACGCGGAGCTGACGGACCGGCTCATCGCCGCGATCCGCGAGCGGGAGACGCTGCTGATCCTGGACAACTGCGAGCACGTGATCGAGTCGGCCGCACGGTTCGCCCACCGGATGCTGGGGGAGTGCGGGCGGCTGCGGATCCTGGCGACGAGCCGGGAGCCGCTCGGCATCACGGGGGAGGCGCTGTGGCCGGTCGAGCCGCTCGCCCTGCCCGCGGAGGGCGCGGGCCCGGCCGAGATCGAGTCCTCACCCGCCGTCCAGCTCCTTCGGGACCGGGCCGGGGCGGTGCGCAGGGACCTCGCGGCCGACGCCCGCACGCTGTCGACGATGGTGCGCGTCTGCCGGGCCCTCGACGGGATGCCGCTCGCGATCGAACTGGCCGCGGCCAGCCTGCGCACAATGTCCGTCGACCAGCTCGCCCACCGGCTCGACGACCGGTTCCGCCTCCTCACCAGCGGCAGCCGGACCGCGCTGCCCCGGCACAAGACGCTGCGTGCGGTGGTCGACTGGAGTTGGGACCTGCTCACCGACGCCGAACGTGCGGTGCTGCGCAGGCTCTCGGTGTTCTCCGGCGGGGCGAGCCCGGAAGCGGCCGAACGGGTCTGCGCGAGTGACGCGGGCCATGCGGGTGACGCGGGCTGCGCGAGTGCCGCGGGCTGCGCTGGTGACGGCGTCGAGCGGGAGCAGGTGCTCGAACTGCTCACCGCGCTGACCGAGAAGTCGCTCCTGGTCGCCGATGCCGGAAGCACCCCGCGCTACCGCATGATCGGCACGATCAAGGAGTACGCCGGGCAGCGGCTCGCGGAGGCGGGGGAGTCGGAGTCGGCGCGCCACGCGCATCTCGCCCACTTCACCGAACTCACCGAGACCGCGGAGCCGCATCTTCGCCGCGCCGAGCAACTGGAGTGGCTGGCCGCGCTCGACGCCGACCACGACAACATCAACGCGGCGATGCGCGGCGCGCTCGCGGCGGGTGAGGCGCAGGCGGCGATGCGCCTCGCGGCGAGCACGGGCTGGTACTGGTGGCTCGCAGGGCACAGGACCGAGGGCATCGAGCTGATCACCGCGGCCACCAGGACGCCCGGCGAGGTGACCGACGCGGTGCGGGCCATGGCGTACTTGATGGTCGTGCTGTTCGTGAGCTCCGGCCGTGGCGACGCGCAGGAGGCCGCGGAGTACATCAACAAGGCGCACCGGTTCAGCCGGCTCAGCCGAAGCGGCTCCCCGCTCCTCGGGCTCGTCGCCGCGATGGAACGCATGCTGCACGGGTCCGACGCGGCCCTGTCGGCGTTCGAACCGCTGCTCGACAGCGAGGATCCGTGGGTGCGTGCCCTCGCCCGGCTGCACATGGGCAAGACGCGCATCATGCTCGGCCACGGGGGACGGGACGCGGACGCGCACCTTCAGACGGCGCTCGCCGAGTTCCGGGCGCTCGGCGAGCGGTTCGGGATCTCGTTCGCCCTGAGCGAGCTGGCGGACCGGATCGCCGTACGCGGCGAGTTCGCCGGTGCGTGCGCGTACTACGAGCAGGCGATCGCGGTCGTCACCGAGGTCGGCGCCACCGAGGACGTCATCCGGCTGCGGTCGTTGCAGGCACGGCTGTACCGGCTGCTCGGCGACGAGGACGCCTGCGCGGCCGCCATCGCCGAGGCGCAGCGGTGCGCGGAGCGGGTCACCTGGCCGAACGCGCTGGCCGAGCTCGCCCTCGCGAAGATGGACATCGCCCGGTGGGGCGGCGACGTCGAGGAGGCACGCCGCCAACTCGGCGTCGTACAGGCCCTGCTGGGCGACGAAGCGGAGGGCGCGAACATCCGCGCGCTGACGCACGACGTGCTCGGCTATCTCGCCGACGACATCGGCCAGGCCCGGGCGCACCGTGTCGCGGCCTGCGAGACGGCGTCCGAGGCGGGACACGCGATGCTCGTCGCGCATGTGCTCGTCGGGGTCGCGGACCTGGCCCTGCGCCGCGACGAGCCCGAGCAGGCCGCGCGCCTCCTCGCGGCGAGCGCGGGCGTACGAGGGCTGCAGGACCGCTCCAGTCCCGACGTGGCCCGGATCGAGCAGACCGCGCGGAGGGGGGCGGGGGGGGGAGGGGGGGGCGGGGGGGGGGGGGGGGGGGGGGGGGGAAGGGGGGGGGGGCGCGGGGTGGGGGGCCGCGGGGGTTGGTCGCGCAGGTG